>JACXUN010000208.1 GCA_014763905.1 Campylobacterales bacterium | reverse complement strand
AATGTTTTTAGCTTTGATCTCATTGTCCAGTATTACTTTGGATTCATAGAGCTTTTGGAGTGTTACAAGGGTCTCCTCATTGCCGTTGTCAATATCATAAACAAAACCTTGCTTAATCCAGTGTTTTAAAATATTGAATTGTATCAGAAAAAAGTTATTTAAACTTTTTTCTAAAGAAGAGATCGATACTTTGTGACGGCTGCTCTTTTTGGTGTTGTCCGGCACGGATTTGGATATTTTTGCTGATATCGTGTTCTAAGATAAAGCTGTTTCCGACTTTGGAGGTTTCGATGATAAACATATTACTCGGGGTGATATTTTTCCCCGCTTCGATCGCATAGCCCTCTCCGGTTCCGTCATCTTTGATAAAGATACGGTCGAGATCAAAATCATAAGCAAAATCGCGTGCGGCTTGATTGATAATAAAAAGTTCCGCTTCACGGCCTAGTGATCCTCCCTCTTTCTCTGTCAGATTGGCGGTCGAGACCCCAAATAGTAGATAGGAGAGAATATCTTTTTTCGGCAGAGAGGGATCGGAAGTGAACTCTAACTTTGGACGGTTTGCCGTTCCACCGATGGTAATATAGATCAACACCTGTGGCAGTTCATACTCGACATGGAGATCGAGCAGGGGATTGATCGTTTTGCCTCCTTGGAAGACGACATTGGATTCTTTGACGATAAAGCGTTTTGGAACCTGATCGACATACCCCTCGATCTCTTCGATTCGACCTAACAGTGAAAGATTATCTCCCATACTCTTTTTGGCTTCGAGATTGACATCAAAGTCGAGTTTGACATCTGTGGTCTTGTATTTGGCGGATTTAGCGTTGATATTGAGATCAATCGCGGTGTGATTGAGGAAGATATCACTCTTGGAGACAGGGTTCTTCTTGTCGGCTTTGGTAATAATAATCACATCAGGATCATAATTGGCATCCAAAAACTTTGCCTCATAATAGAGTTTGAGTTGGTCGAGATTGATATCTCCGGTAATATATCGATCGAGTCTGCTCTGTTTATAATGGATATTGGTGGTGAGCAGACCGGCTCCATATTTTGGATGTCCCAACGGCAGTTTATCGATTTTAAATAACCCGGTGAGATGATTACTGTCTCCGGTGGCTTGGATCAAGATATTAGGATGCATATCGATCAGCATATCTCGCGATTCTCCCAGATGGACGATCCCTTTTTGATTGAGATAGAAGGCTTGATTAAGCTTTTTGTCTTTGAATCCGGTGGTGTGAAAACTGAGAGTATTGAGTAATAGGAGTTGATCGTGATAGTCAGCATCGAGAGCCAGCTGTTCGATATTGAACCCCTCAAAAGCCAATTTCGGTGTATCCACCGAAGCTTTGACTGTTTCTCCTCGTAGGGAGGCTTTGGCAACGAGGGAGCCGTCCACTTCGACGAGCTTAAACGGATAAAGTTTGAGCAGTTCGGTCTGCAGGGCTTTGAGTGACGGGGTTTGAATCGTTGCATCGAGATTTTGCTGATCGATATTACCGGTTACCGTCGCAGTCAGTTGATCGGCGGTCAATTGGGCGTTTAATCCTTGACTGTTATTGTGAACATCGAGTTGGGCTTTGAACTGTTTATTGGACTCAATATCTCCTTGCAGCATCAGATACTTTTTAGAGAGCGTGGCATTACCCTGAAGATCAAGTTTGATAAATTTATGCTCAAATTGAGGTGGCAGTTCCATTATCTTATAGAGATAGAGATTACCGGTCTGAATATTGAACGTCAGCCGGTCATAATTCGGTGTTTGAGCCGTAAGCTGGAGTCGTTGGGAGTCGATGGTTGCGGTTGCTCCTTTTGTGCTACTCTGGAGTTTCACTTTGAGCGGGGCAATCGATGCCAGATTAATACCCAAGGCATTGAAATTTCGGATATCCATGGTCGTATCACTCTGTAGAGCCTGCGGATTGGTATAGTCTCCGTTAAATTGGCTGTTGAGATCAAATTGAAGCTGTCGGGAGTCGCTTATCAGTTTGAGTTCGCCTTGAACGGTATGGTGTTGGAGATTGACGGTAATCGGGGTGGTCTCCAAATTAAGATGACTCTGAATCGTTTCTCGGCTGAGCTGTGTATCGGCGGAGGCTTGGGCAGTGATGCGGTTCATATCTCCTTGGGCGGAGAGTTTCACTTGCGGTGAACCGGAGATAGTAATCTCCGATCCTTTCAACTGCTCATTAAGATAGTTTGCGAGCGGTTGGAGCGTAGCCTTGGCATCAAACTGGAGTGTCTTTTGCGGATCATTAAAGTTGAGTGCCGTGTGTGTTGCGATGCGGCCTTCTCCGGCTGAAGAGTCGAGGGTGCTGTTGAGATCAATCGATGTTGTACCCGTTAGGATGCTGCTTGCTCCCTTCAATGCCACGGTTTTGATACCGATATCGAGTTGATTCTGTTTCGCTTTGAGAGCATTGAGTTTTAGCGTGAAGTCTGCTTGCTTGAGACTTCCCTCTGTTTTGAATCGGATAGGTGGTATCTGTGTAAGGGTGAGGTTCTGTTCTCGGAGCAGCGGATTGAGCCAGCCCTTCTGGGCGGTAAGTTCGCTGTCGATATCAAAGGTGAGCGTCTGGTTGATATCTGAGAGGTTAAGAGCGGTTTGAGCATCGAGGTCAATCTCGGCAACATTGCTGTCGATAGTGGTTATCAAATGGGCGTTGAGATCTTCTTTGGGCAGATCATAAGTTCCGGTAAGTTTTATCTCTTCACTCCGGGCTTGATAGCTTCGATTGTAGTCGAGGGCAATATCTTTGGCTAGGAGATCATACTGGATCGTGCCGTTCATGTCTCCCTCGGCTTGGAGATTGATCTGCGGATTTTGGGAGAGGGTGATCAACTGCTCTGTAAGCAATGGATTTAAGAATAGGTGTTCTCCTCTAATATGACCGCTTATTTGAAACTGCGTATCGTTGATTTTGTTTTTGAGATCAACCTCTCCCATATTACTGTTTAGTTGGAGCGTGATATCCCCTCGATAGTG
>JACXUN010000207.1 GCA_014763905.1 Campylobacterales bacterium | reverse complement strand
TACCGATAATGCGGTCAATCTTTTTGCCGACTATCACTATCGTGACTGGAGTCTTGCTCTCTCCAACTATCGCAATACCACCGGAAACAGTTACAGTGAAGACAATGCCATGAGTGATTATGATATCTATGCCGCCATAGGATACCAAAAAACAGTGGATCAAAGCACGATCAAACTCTCTGTAGGAAGTCGGATCGCCGGTGATTCGGAAATCACGACCACTCAAAGTACGGGTGACAAAGGGCGTTTTGGACAAAACCAGACCACCATCACCCAAACCGAAACGATCAAACGGAAGAATGACTACTTCGCCGGTCTCAATCTCAACTATCTGATCAATACCAAACAGAATCTTTTTGGTTATGCCGGATATACCTTAAGTAGAGAATATGACAACTCCGTCTCTTTTTGCAACGCTGATGTATACCTACGGCATTGATGATCTTTCGTATGATCATATAGTCTCTATCGGGCTAGGATATACATTTAAGTAACATAGCGTTAACACTCAAATGTTACGATTAGATATTCAAAAAAAGGATCAAAAATGAAACGAACACTATTAACCTGAGTTCGACGGGATATGAATTAAATTTGACGGACTTAGGAAAAGGGATGCATTATATTATCTGTATTTAGGAGCTTTACTGTGTTGTTCGTATACCTCTATGACAACCCCAAGCTGGAGCTTGGGGACGAGTAAAAAACATTTAAACAACAGGCTCAATACTAAACGTATAATCCATCGTACAACTCCCGCTAAACGCTTTGACAAACCCCAGCGTAATGGACTGAATCGTATAATCTACACCCGATTCGCTTTGGCTAATGCTTTTGGTTTTGTAGATATAGATATCGACCTCTTCATCGAAACTAAAATGTAGATTTTGATGGAGTGAGGTGTCGGTAATGGTTAGTGAGCTATCCTGAAGTACCAGCGTATCCTCTGCCATTTCTGACTCGTTGATGAGTAGTTCTTCGTAGTCTTCAAAATGTAGGTTCCATTCGACGATGTAGTGAAGTTCCTTTGGAGATTCGGTTACCAAGGCATTGTGGCAGGAGATGGTGCGGTTTTGATAGGCAAACTGTTTGATCAGTGTGGTCTCATACTTTTTCTCATCATAAATACCACCGTCACGATACAGCGTAATATCATTTTGGCTGCTCTCTTTGACACTGAATGATTGGTTGGCAAAATCACCGTACTCTTTAAATTGGCAGCTTTGGAACAACCCCAAATCAAAATGCTCATCACTGATATGATCGACTGCCGACTTTTTGAGATACCAATCAATATAGAGTTCGATATCTTCATCGGTCTTCAACGTGGTGGTATGAATCGTATCGATATCATCTGCTTCTGTTGCCGTCTCTTCATCTATTTGGGTGTCGCTTTTTTCGATTTTGGCATGATAATGTTCCGGATATCGGGTGAGAGTATTTTGGTAATTGAACCTCACATCTCTGAGATCGAGTTCCACAATCTGTCCGCCTCGTTTTGGATTGATGATGGTGATCAGCTCCGGGGTATAAAATTTGTACTCCGGCACCAAATCAAGATCGATATCTCTGATGATACATTTCGCTTCACGATCGATGATGTTTTCACATTCGATGATGTATTTGTAGGCGTTATCCCGTAAATTTGGTAGATAGATACCGCCGAATACGCCATGCCAGAGGACATCATTACACTGCGTACGATAGAGAGCATCGAGATACGCGTCACTAATGAGTCGATTTTTGGAGAGTTCCAGCATCCGTTTATGAATCCAGTTGCTCTCTTGGTATTTGAGGAAGAAGTTTTTCCATATCCCGCCTCGTACCAAATGCTCTTGTCCTTTATTTTTCGATAAGACTTCCCAGTACTCTTTTTCCAGCTCTCTCAGTACCGACCACTCTCCCATCTCATGATAGGAAACCGTCGGCAGATAGGCTAACGAGATCGCCTGCTGCTGAGTATAATACTCATTGAAAGTAGAGACATGGATTGTCTCATCGGCTAAGCAGCGTTCAAAAAAGTTTTTGAGCCACTCCTTCTCATAGACTTTCTCATAGGTTTTGGGCCAGACACCGAATTTCTCACCGTCATCAAAGATAATGGCGGCATTTTCCCCCTCTTCTCCGACAAAAGTATGCAGTGTTTCAATGGTTTTATCGATCGACGCAAAGGGGATCGTATAGCGTAATGTTTGGTCAATCGGGAAAAGAGCGATATGATTGTTGCTGTTTTCAGTAATGAAGTAGCCTTTGAGATTCTCTCTGCTGACTCCCGATGCGATCAGGTGATAATCATCCACGATGACATATTCGATATGACACGCCACGAGATCATCAATAATCGAATCATCCCAGATTCTCTCGGTCAGCCAGAGACCTTTAGGGGTTTGGTTGAAGTAGGTCTGGATATAGTGTGTCAGTTTATTGATCTGCTCCACCCGATCCCGACTCGGAATCGATGCCAATATCGGCTCATAATAGCCTCCGGTAAAAAACTCCAACTGTGGAGAGAGCTGCTGCATCAGAGCGAACAGTTTCGGTTCATGCATCTGGATATACTCCAGCAACCAGCCGCTAAAATGCACCGAACATTTAAACGCCGGATACTCTTTTAATATGTTAAAAAAAGGCTTATAGGATTTCTCGATGATTTCCAGTACCACGTTATCGAAGTTGTCAATAGGTTGATGGCAGTGTATACCAAATAGAAGTTCGGTTTGCATTCATTTTGCCTTTATATAGTGTGGATTTTTCAATCTGACAGCTAATTATACAAAGTTAGCCTAAGTTTTCCTCATATCCCAACAAGATAATATTTTCATAATTTTAAACATTTAAAGTGTTGTAAATTTATACAATTTCCATGCCGTTATTACAGTTTATTGTGTTATCATTTTTCCTTCACAATTAATAACCTGAGTTCGACGGAGTATTATAGTCACAGAAGCCTAAAAATAGGTAAGATTTGAAAAATCAAAATTCGTAGGACTAGCCGTAGCTAATTC
>JACXUN010000020.1 GCA_014763905.1 Campylobacterales bacterium | reverse complement strand
TTGTATTGAGCCGGGAGATGAATGGTAAAAATCTGTTGGCTAAAGCCAACCCTACGGGCCGGTTCCTATTTCCCTTTAATGACCAAAATCGGCAGCAATCCAAAATACGCCAGTGTCCCGTACGCCTGATCGATCTTGATATCGGGCTTGATGGTTAAGATCATCGATTTGATCTCCTCTTCGCTTAAATCTCCGAGGAAGATGCCCTCTCCGTGATTCTCTTTGTAGAGTTTTACGAGGAGATGGGTATCTTTCTCCTCTTCATATCGCCAGATACGCATTTAGAGCAGTTTGTCCAATCCCATGAGGACAATCACACTCAAAAACCCACCGGCAAAACCGGCTAGGATATCGTCACCCATGACACCGAGTCCGCCTTTGACTTTGCGGTCGATGGTGCCGATGGTCGACGGCTTCCAGATATCAAAAAGCCGAAACGCCGCGAAACTCACCGCATAAGCGATCTCCAGTGCATAGGGATAGCTCATAGTGTGAGCCGTACCGACGGCGATCATGAGGGCGATCCACATTCCGGCGACCTCATCGATGACGATGCTTTTGTCATCGTGGGTTCCGGTGGCTTTTTCGTAACGGTTGATCTCAAAGACCCCAATCACCGACACCGCCAAAGTAAGCAGAAAGAGCGTCTCCATCGGGAAAAACTGCAAAACCGCCACACCGGCGATCAAGGCGGCTAAGCTTCCCACCGTACCAGGAGCTTTGGGAGCCAACCCCGAACCAAAAAAGGTAATAAAAAGTCTATTTAATGTCATTATAATCCTTAGGTAAGTGAAGTGGTCTGATAGAGTCCCATCAACTTGATATAGAAATCCTCTTCACTATGCTCCTCCATCAGCCCCACATTAGGCATCAAGGAGTCATAAATCTCTTGGAGATTGCGGAATCGATCGGGATAGAGCGTACTCAAAATCCGAGCCGAAACCTCCCGCCGTACCAAGACACTCGGCGGCATAATCCCCTCTTCAATCAACTGCAAGAGCGATGCCGAGTGATAATGCACATGGTGGTGCTGCCCGTGCGGACAGGTACTGGTACTGACCAGTGTCCGGCACTGGTTACAGTAGACATACTGCTCCATCGTCTTGACATCGATCTTGATATTTTTCGCCGCATCGAAAATCGAATTGAGACGGTTGTGGTCAAAGAAAAGTCCCAGCCCCCGATGATACTTTGGAATCACGATACGGGTACAGCCGTAATTTTTGGCGACCAATGCATCCAAGATCAGCTCATTGTACCCCGCAAAGATATAGGAGTTCTCCAGCGGTACCACGACCACCTTGTTAGGCGGTAAGAAGTTCTCGATAAATCCCATCACCGCCTCATAGCGGATATCAAACCGGAGTCCGTAGTTGTTGAACGGCTTGAGCAGGAACAAAACCACCAGATCGGAATCCTCGATGGTATGCCGGATCATCCGTTCATGCGCTCGGTTGAGCGGATTGGCGGAGAGCATGAGACCCGATACGTTTTTGACATTTTGCTCTTTGATAATGGTTTTGACCCGATTGAGATGACTCGAAATCAACGGATACTCGACATGATAAGGCCCGCTCACGGCGATCTCTCCCAGCCGTTTGATGGTGTTTTTGACACCCGGATGCGTCGGATCGGAGGTTCCGAAGATACACTGAAGCCGCTGTTTGGGATCGATCTTGAAAGTCGATTCGACAGTAAGCTCTCCTACCACTCTCCCCTCGACGACCAGATCAACCACATCATCTTTTTCTAGTGTCTCCAATATCTTTCGGTTGCGTTTACCGCTTGGAGCTAAGACAAAAGAGAAGGGATAGGGAACCCCTTTATACATTTTGCTCGCCGATACCTCTATCGCCTCCTCTTCATTCATCAGTTTGTCAACCGGTGAGATCAGCCCCTCTTGTACGAGGGCAAGTGTCGAGAGGGCTTCCGTATCAATATGGAGCTGCTTATTATTTTTTCTTGAAGATGGCATATTTCTTCCTTTTCTCCCATAAACTCTTCCGTGAAATGCCTAACTTCTTCGACAGCTCGGTATCCGGGAACTGATACTGGAAGCTGTTGACGATAAATTTGACATAATCATCGATCGTCAAAATCTCATTTTGATCATAGAGTTTATTGTCGGTGTTAATTTCGATCGTTTTGCATGGAGCCTCTACTTCCGTCGTGCTGGAGATAATAAAGTCTCTATTTTTTATTAAATCGAAAAGCTGATCACGTTCAGCTTTTTTTAAGGTCTGAAGTTCAGAAATATAGAGCGTGTGTTTCGGATTGGCATTCTCTACCTTCTCTTTCCAGTTTTTGACCGCCAGCGGGATGAATACCAAGACCCGATCATTTCGCTTGGCATACTCAAACGCGATCTTGTCCACCAGCTTGACATAGTTGGTGACTATGACACATGGTGTCGTGATTTTTTTCATCTCATCGGTGATATTGATGTCGTTGAGCAGATACTCACTATACTCTTTGTAGAGGTTTTTGTACTTCTTCAGCGCCTGATACTCTTTGTAGTGTTCGATCTTGCGTTGCAGCTCTTCGATCATAAACGGTTTGACGATATAGTCGTTGGCTCCCAGTTTCAACGGAGCGGCGACGGTATCGTTGTTGATATAACTCACCATGAGAATAATAATCTTCTCTTTGTACTTGGTAATGAGTGAATTAAAATTCTGCCCCGGCAGGTTGGTCGAGAGCAGATAGGCATCTCCGGTACTGGAATTCATCGCCTCTTTAATCGACGAGAAAACCTCTGTCTCATATCCCGCCTGATTGAGTTTGGTCGAGATACTCTGAGCCAGATAGAGTTCATTTTCAATAATGGTTATTTTCATTGTTCCGTCCAATCATAATAGTATAGTGTCGCAACAGCCTCCACGGCTATGCCCTCTTTTCGTCCGATCCAGCCCAGTTTCTCTGCCGTGGTGGCTTTGATATTGACCAAGTTCGGTGTCAATCCTAACAGTTTAGCCATATTAAACCGCATCCGCTTTTTGTAATCCATCAATTTCGGAGTCTGTGCGATAATCGTCATATCCACATTCCCGATCACATAACCCAGATCGGTCAGCCGCTGCAAAGTATCCTTCAGCAGAAGCGTCGAGTCGGCTCCCTTGAACTCACTGGAGGTATCGGGATAGAACTCCCCGATATCCCCCAATCCCGCTGCACCTAAAAGGGCATCGATCACGGCATGGATCGCCACATCTCCGTCACTATGAGCCTTGAATCCGAATGGGGAGTCGATCTTGATGCCACAGAGTACCATCTCCTTGCCGGTTTCAAAGGCATGAATATCGATCCCAAATCCGGTCAATGCCCGCTGACTCGGTCGCTCCAGACACGGAAGCTTGGCTAAATCTTCCACCGTTGTGAGCTTATGTGCCTTCGGTGATCCCTCGACGAAGATCACCGCACCGCCTTGGGACGCGATCGCGGAGCTGTCATCGGTAAACTCCTGCTCCCCTGCAAGTGCTACTTTAAGTGTCTCGGTACAGGAGAGCTGCGGAGTCTGGATGATTTTGGTCGCCGCACGATCGATCGGACGCTCCGCATAATAGAGGGTGTCCACCACATTAAGTGTAGGAACTACACAACTGTTGTTCTTTTTTGCTGATATTACACGTTCGATCATGGCGTGATCCAGACAGCATCGGGCGATATCCGAGACCAAAACAAACGGTGTTGCTACCTGTTCCAGTGCATTTTTGAGTGAAGCTTGACGTGTCGCTCCCCCTTGTACAAACCGATAATCAGCGAAATTGGACATGCTCATAATATCCTCCGCCGATGACACAATAATAGTATCTTTAAACGGATAAATTGTTTGAAATTCATCAGCTACCTTAAGCCAAAGCGGCTGATTTCCCATCCATAACCATTGCTTCTTGGGGGGCAGCTTAAAACGTGATGCCGACCCTGCTCCTAACAGTACTAGTGTAATATCCTGCACGCTGCATCCTTCCTTTTTCATGTGTAACGATATTATACATATGTAAGCTTTAGTAACACTTTAGATCGTTACATTTTTACACGAGGTTATAATAATTTAGATTATTTTTTAAAGAGAGAATAAAGGGTAGGTCGGGTTCCCCTGATCCCGACATTGATTTGTATGAGTTATTTAAACTGATGCCAAAACGGTGTCCCCACCGTCGGGGTCGAAGGTGAAGCAAACTCACGCTCCTGCATCACGCCCGCTTCATACGCCAATCGCCCCGCTTCCACGGCATACTTGAACCCTGCTGCCATTTTGATCGGGTCTTGTGCCAATGCTACGGCAGAGTTGAGTAAAATCCCGTCATATCCCAGCTCCATCGCCTGCACCGCATGGGAAGGTTTCCCGATGCCCGCATCGATAATCAGTTTGAGTTCCGGAAAGGCTTGGCGGATCGCTTTGAGATTCATCGGATTCATGAGTCCTTTTCCTGAACCAATCATTGATCCCCACGGCATAATAATTTTACATCCTACATCGGCTAGCCGTTTTGCCACCACTAGATCATCGGTGGTATAGGGAAACACCTCAAATCCCTCTTTGATCAATACCTCAGCGGCTTTGACCGTCTCAAACGGATCGGGTTGCAGATTATACTGATCTCCGATCACCTCCAGTTTGATCCAGTGGGTGCCGAACACCTCCCGTGCCATCTGAGCGGTGGTGATCGCCTCTTTTGCCGAGTGGCATCCTGCGGTATTGGGCAGCACCTGCACATTGAGTGATTTAATAATATTCCAAAAACTGTTCCCCGCATTCTGTTTAGCGGATTGGCGACGCAGGGATACGGTCACGATCTCTGCTTCCGAAGCCCGAATCGCCTCCTCCATATGAGCCGGAGAGGGATAGAGGGCTGAACCGATTAGGAGTCGGCTATTGAGGGTTTTGCCTCCGATCTCCCATATGTTGTTGGGATTGTTCACTGTTAATGTCATCTTATCCTCCTTGAACAGGAGCCAAGATATCGATCTCATCTCCTGCTTTGATAATAGTTTCCAAATACTTGGCGATCGGTACAAAAGTGGTATTGATTGCGATTGCAAAACCTGAGGTAGTATAGCCCAGTGCTTTGATCAGTTCCTTAATATTCAAGCCCTCTTTAATCTCTTTGCGTTCTCCATTGATGCTGACTGTTATCATCTCTTTTTCCTTCTAATCCCTTCATTTAACGCCTGTTCGACAATGGCAGGAGCCATCAGATACCCGTGCCGATAGAGTCCGTTGATACGGGTGATCTTCTCTCCCTGCTCAATCCGCGGCAGATTATCTTTAAACGCCGGTCGGCAGTTGGTCGTGGTCTTGAGTATTCGAGCTTCGGCAAATCCCGAGTGCATACTATAAACTGCCGAGAGTAATTCTAGGCTGGAGCGTACCGACATCGGGCTTTTGTCCTCACTTTCTATCTCGGTGGCTCCGATAATGTACCGGTTATGGGGTCGCGGAACGATGTAGATTTTGTACCGCGGGTGGAGCATCCGTGTCGGTCGGGTGATCTTCACTTCCGGTGTTTCCAACCAAAAGACCTCGCCGCGTACTCCCCGTAGATCGGGCATCTCGACCTGAGCTCCCAATCCACGGCAGTCGAAGACCCAGTCGTAGTGATACTGTTCTTCTGCGACTACCAATGTTCCTGTTTCAAGCCGATCAACGCGAATCCCTTCATGCCACGTGACATCGGGGTGTGCCAAGAGATAATCTGCCGAAGTTTTCATAAAGACCTGAGCATCCACCTGCCCCTCATGCGGGAGGTAAAACCCTTTGTGGTGCTGATCGAGATCGGGTTCGAGTGCCGCAATCTGTTCACGGTTCAACATCTCGATTTTGGCAGCTTCCGGCACTTTGGCTTGCAGCGAAGCAATAAAGTGATCAAGTTCTGTCACATCTTGCGGATGGGCGGTAATAATGCTCCCCTCCTGCTGAAAACTCTCAGATATCCTAAGCTGATCCAAAATACCCGGCCAAAGCTCAATCGAACGCTGTCCGATATCAAAAATAATCGACTCCGCACTCTCCAATTCGGCAAACACGGCTAACATTCCTGCTGCCGTAATCCCCGCCGGCTCTTCGCCGTATGCAGTGTCGCTGTCAAATAGGGTAATATGGTACCCACCTTTTTGTAATAGATTGAGAGCCAGTACCCGTCCGATTAATCCAGCTCCTGCAATTCCTATGTTCATCTGTTTTCCCTTTTTGTGTTTTTCCCATTCCTGATTTTTGGTCGATAAATCGACCCTACACGTTGATATAGACCTCACTGCCTTTTGCTTTGAAGGTCATTGACATCGCATCCATCCCCTGCTGTTTCGCCTCTTCGATCGAGAGATTTTGAGCATCGGCATAGTCCCGTACCTCTTGCGAAATCTTCATCGAACAAAATTTCGGTCCGCACATGGAGCAGAAGTGAGCCACTTTCGCCGACTCCATCGGCATGGTGTCGTCATGGAATTCTCTTGCACGCTCTGGATCAAGTCCAATATTAAACTGATCAACCCATCTAAACTCAAATCGGGCTTTGCTCATCGCATCATCTCTGGCTCTCGCTCCCGGGTGTCCTTTGGCGATATCGGCAGCGTGAGCGGCGATCTTGTAGGTGATGAGTCCCTCTTTGACATCTTCACGATTCGGAAGCCCCAAATGCTCTTTTGGCGTAACGTAACAGAGCATCGCACAGCCGAACCAGCCGATCATCGCGGCTCCGATTCCTGATGTGAAGTGATCGTATCCCGGAGCGATATCGGTGGTAAGCGGTCCTAGGGTATAGAACGGTGCTTCATGACAGTACTCTAACTGTTTGTCCATATTCTCTTTGATCAGGTGCATCGGAACGTGTCCTGGTCCTTCGATAAGGACTTGGACATCGTGTTTCCACGCAATTTGGGTGAGTCGTCCCAGCTCTTTGAGTTCGGCGAATTGGGCTTCATCATTGGCATCGGCGACCGATCCCGGCCGTAGCCCATCACCAAGTGAGAAGGTAATATCATACGCTTTCATAATCTCACAAATCTCTTCAAAGTGGGTATTAAGGAAGTTCTCTTGATGGTGGGCGATCATCCATTTTGCCATAATCGACCCGCCGCGGCTGACGATACCTGTCACCCGTTTAGCAGTCATCGGGACATGATGCAATAATAATCCGGCATGAATCGTGAAGTAATCGACTCCCTGTTCTGCTTGTTCGATCAAGGTATCTCGGAACACCTCCCATGTCAAATCCTCGGCAATTCCGTTCACTTTTTCGAGGGCTTGGTAGATCGGTACGGTTCCAATTGGCACCGGAGAGTTACGTAAAATCCAGTCGCGGGTGGTGTGGATATTTTTCCCAGTAGACAAATCCATAACCGTATCGGCACCCCATCGGGTCGCCCAGACCATCTTCTCGACCTCTTCGGCGATCGACGACGTGATAGCTGAGTTGCCGATATTGGCATTGACCTTGACGAGAAAGTTCCGTCCGATAATCATTGGTTCTAACTCGGGATGATTGATATTACACGGTATGACAGCACGCCCCTCGGCAATCTCTTTACGCACAAACTCCGGGGTAATCATCTCCGGCAAATTGGCTCCGAGGTTCTCGCCTTTGAGCCGTGCTTCACGTTCTGGATCATTGAGATACGCTTGGGTCATCGCTCGGTTTTGGTTCTCCCGAATCGCAACAAACTCCATCTCCGGGGTGATAATCCCTTGACGGGCATAGTGGAGCTGGGTCACGTTTTGACCCGCTTTCGCTCGAAGCGGTGTTCGCACCAACCCTTTGGCTCCGGCGGTAACATATGCCAGCTGCTCATCACTGTTGTATCCGTTATCTTTGGGCGCCATAATACGTCCTGCATACGCCTCTACATCGTCTCGCTTGACAATCCATGCTTGTCGGATAGCCGGAATACCTTCACCGACATCGATTGCTACACTCGGATCGGTATAGACCCCGGAGGTATCGTAAACACCAAGTTCGGTATCATTGGAGAGTTCGATCTTTCGCATCGGTACGCGAATATCTGGGTATATCTCTCCTGGGACATAGACTTTGGTTGAAGCCGGCAGGGGATCGCGTGTCAACAACTCATTGGAAGTGGTCAACGTATCTTTATAAGGTCGTGTCATATGATTTCCTTTTCTCATAATTAAACAATTTTTAATAGTTTTGGTGAAAAAAAGAGAGGTAGATACATCAGTAGATATGGGGTACACAATAGCGTAATCCCATGAAGCTAAAATGCAAAATACGTTCTCTTCCTTACGCTGGTATTATCCAGTTCAAGTTCTACGGGACAAGCAACATGCTATCTCAGCCCATACATCTGATCAGATCAGATGCTTTTGGCACCCCGAGAGACAAGAGAGTTTTAACACAAGAAAAATAATAAAAGACTTAAATGGTCTGATTTGGCAAAAAAAAGTTATTAAATCGATCAACTGCATAAAAAGAGCCTTACTTTATGAAACTTGGGTGTAAAATAGCAGATTCTATTCAGAGGAGTCTGTTTGATTCAGATCAGTGATGAAGTCTTTTGTGATGACTTTTTGGCGACGTGTGAGATTGAAAATCGCCTTTTGCCCAATCCTTATTATCCCTACCCGTATCTTATTATCGAAAACTTTTTCAATCCGCAGGAGATGGCGACGATCACCCATGCGATCCAAGAGCAGCAGGATGAAGTGCAAGCCCAGATCAAAAGTACCCTGCTCAACAGTGTCGTGGTTCCCAGCATCGATAAGGAGATACGCAAAACCTCTCTCTCCAAATTGCCGGAGTGTTTAGAGGAATATTACCGAGAGCGTTTTTTGGAGCATCAACCGATGATTGAAAACTTCTATGCCATGGGACTGACCAACGGGACACCGCCACAGGTACTCTCCTATTATGCGGGAGATTTTTATATCAAACACGCCGATGATTCGAGTGAATTGGTAGACAAAGAAGGCAATACGGTGGGATTTAACTGCGTCGCTCCGGAACGAAAGATCACGACGGTACTGTTTGGAACTTCACACATTTCTCATGATGGTGAGGGGTTTGAAGGGGGAGAGCTGCTGTTTAACTATCTCTATGATTCAGAGGGAAATCAAGTAACACTCTGCCCCAAAGCGGGAGATATGCTGGTCTTTTTGAGCAACCCCTTTTTCAGCCATGAGGTCAAAGTGGTCAAATCAGGATATCGCTTGACCATTGTCCAGTGGCATAATGCCTTGTAATGGGACTCCTGCCCGCACAACGTTACTTTTGAAGCCACTGTAGCAGTTCAACGGTCGGATAACCGTCCATAGGCATCCCAAGCTGCCGCTGTATCTGCTTCACGGCAATTCGTGTATTTTCCCCGATAATACCGTCGACATTGCCCACATTGTATCCGCGTTGAACCAATCGCTGCTGTAGCGTTTTGACCTGTGCGAATGTCAGTGATGCAATTTTCGCTCGATTAGGCTGCATCGGTTTGGCTCCGGATAAACGTGTGGCGAAATAGGCTGCCGTAGTCGAGTAGAGTAGCGACTCATTCCAGATAAGATAGGCATTTTTAAAATTATGATAGACGAGAAATGCCGCTCCGTCTTTGCCCATCGGTAGGAGGAGTGAGGCATATAAACTCCCGCCAAGCGGTAGATTGTCTGCCCGTCTGAGACCCAGACTTGCCCAGTAGGAGATCGGATAGCTCTGTTCGAGTCCTGACTGTTCCCACGGTAGATTGGACGGGAGAACCACCTCCTCCAGCCACGGTTCACCGCTCCGCCATCCTAATTGTTTGAGATAATTGGCGGTGGAGGCTAACGCATCGGCGGTGCTTCGGATGAGATTGCGTTTGCCATCTCCGTCAAAATCAACCGCATACTGTAGATAGTAGCTGGGGAGAAACTGTGTCTGTCCAATCTCTCCTGCCCACGCTCCCCGCATCTCTCTAGCGGTGAGATCGCCCTGATCGATCAGACGCAAAGCTGCCAGCAACTCTCCTCGAAACTTCTCTGTACGTCGGCAATCATACGCCAGGGTTGCGAGGGAACGGATCGTATTTTCATTTCCCATATTTTGACCAAAATCACTCTCCAGCCCCCAAAAGGCAACCAGAACCGATCTCGGAACGCCGAAACGATTCTCGATATCTTGCAAGAGCTTGGCGTGCTGCAGTATTAATTTCTGTCCTTTTTGAATACGATAGGCAGAGATTACTTTGCCCAAAAAAGTCGAAAAGTTTTGGGAAAACTGAACCTGCCGACGGTCGCGTTTGATAATTGATGCATCGTATCGTACCCCGTTTAGGGTTGCATTGACCGTATTGGGGCTAATGCCCTGAGCAGTGGCATCCTGTTTAAACTGCTCCAGCCATGTGTTAAATGGCAAAGTATTGGTACACTCTTGGGCAAAGCTGGATGTAATAAACAGCAACAGTAAGATAAAGATGATCAATTTTGTTTTCATACGAAACCTCCTTGGTTATTCTGCTCTAAAGACTTTTACCTTCAGCTTTGTACCCACCATAATCCCGACTCGTATCCGTTTATCGGTCAGTTTGATTGAGGTTTTATAATCGATTATCCCCTCTTTGACCTTGACCGGGTGCCATCCGTGACCGCTGATATAGACGACTGCTTTGGTCGCTTGGGGGTTGACTTTGGCTTTGACCTGTGTGAGTCGGCGATCTTTGGGATAGATGGTTGGTTCGAGGAACTCCACCTCTTGTAATTCATCAAAATCAAGATAGGTTTTAAGCTTAGCATTGCCGACCAGTGCCGATCGGTCGAGATCAAAGATGTCGCTTCCTTTGGTGACGGCTCCCATGTTTTGGTTGAGAACCGCTTCAAATCCATACTCTTTGCTAATTTTGGCTAAGTTTTCATCATATTCTCCGTAGGGATAAACGAAATATTTAGGGGTAATGCCCAACTCGGTTTTAAAGAGTTCCAACCCTTTTTTGAAATCTTGGTGTATCTGTTCATCACTCATGGTCGTCATATGGGCGTGACCGTAAGAGTGGTACCCCAAGGAACCATACTTAGATATCTCACGCAATTGAGCAAAAGTGGTATAGTCGGGATACTTTTTCTCGGTCGCTTCGAGATAGACAAACACGGTAAAGGGATACCCAAACTCTTTGAAAATTGGCAATCCGTTGGTATAGAAGGTTTTGAAGTTATCATCAATGGTCAAGACGACCCAATTGTCGGGAATCTCCTCTCCCTTTTTGAGAGCATCGACCAAGGTCTCCAATTTGACCACTTGATAGCCGTTTTTCTTGAAGTAGTTGAACTCATTACGCAGCTCTTGCAGTGAGGTATTGGTCGAAGGGTGACGACTGTCTCCGAAACGGTGATAGACAAAGATATGTGCATCAGCATAGAGCCAGAAGGTGGTAGCAAAATAGAGAATGAGCAGTAGGGGAATTTTGAGTTGTTTGGACATAATAGCCTCCTTATGATTGATGTTATTATATCGTGTATGGTGTTATATGATGGTTTTTCATCTAAACCATATTTTCTTATAGATCACTTTTTTGGTTCACATCCAGCATTAGCAGGCCAATCACAAATTTGTAACTCGGCATTAAAGTGTAAACCCTCCGGACATTGAAAGTAATTCGGTTGACCCCAATCACACTTACAGAATGAGCCACAATCAAGCGGATTGGGTAATGAGATTGCAA
>JACXUN010000206.1 GCA_014763905.1 Campylobacterales bacterium | reverse complement strand
AAAATGATGATTATGTTCAAGCTGAAGCAGCTGCTGAAGTAAAAGAAGTTGAACCAACTCCGGATCCGGCTCCAGTTGCGGATCCGGCTCCAGTTGCGGATTCGGCTCCAGTTGCGGCTCCGGCTCCAGTTGCGAAAAGTGGTTTCTATGTCGGCGGTGCTATTTCACGTGTAGGAACGCGTTTAAATGATCGAGTAGATTTGACATCAGATGAAGCAGATCAAGATAGACAGTATGGGATAACCGGTATCTTGGGATATGATTTTATGGACTATCTGGGTGCAGAACTTAGAGGGACTATGGGATTAAGGGCTGTAGATGACGGTAATAAGAAATTTAAACAAGTCGGTGCTTATTTGAAGCCAAATATTGACCTAATGGATACACTCAATTTGTACGGTTTGGTTGGATACTCTAAGACCAATATGTCTGATGCAGGAGCCTTTACAGGAAGTAATACAGGACTCTCATATGGTGCAGGTCTGGATTATGACGTAGCGGGAGATATTTCCGTATTTGCCGATATGGTTAACTATCTTAAAGATGAGGATACTAACTCTCAGTGGGGTGCGAGTCTTGGTCTAAAGTATAACTTCTAGTCCGTTTGCATAGAAGAAGTCGCACTTGTAATAAGTGTGACATTATAATTAATACAGTATGTTATTACTACTTACTGTCGAACTGCCCTTTACAGACTCTTCAATGAGTTTATCATATCCATAAATATCTTTTCTAAAGTAAATATGTCCATTTCGTGCAAAAACTGTAAAATAGGTTGTCTGAATTGGAAGTGGATTTCTAAGTGCTACCGTGATTGTTTTCCCACTCTGTACATATTGATCAATTTTATTACCGGCTCCATTTTGGAATTTGTCTTTAATCATATCCACGAATTGGAACGGATTTTGAAGTCGCATACATCCTGAACTATAGATTCGATATCGTCTATCAAGAAGCTCTTTATTGTCGGTATCGTGAAGGTAAACATCATACTTATTTGGGAATGAAAATTTTACTCGTCCTAAAGCATTGTCATCACCCGGTGTTTGAACGACACGATAGGGAATGGATCCTGTTTTGGGATCTTCATAGGCTAAAAGCTTGCTAATATCAAAATTTTTAATCGGACTATTGTTTTTCCAGCCTTGATAGATCAGCATATTATGCTCATTCATATAGTTTGGATTTTCTTTTAGTGCCTTGATAAGGTCTCGTCGGACGAGATTGTCCGGTACTGTCCATGTCGGATTGAGTACGATACTGTTCATTTCACTTGAAAAAATCGGTGTCGGTCGTTCGGCTCTTCCTACTACGGTATTCATAGTAGCAACGGAGTAGCCATTTTTGTAATAGTCTAAGTTGAAATCCGGAATATTAATAATGGCAACTTCACTCGGAAAACGATCAGGAAAGACTTTGAGCTTGTCTAAATTGGTAATAATACTCTTTATTAGTGGTTCAGCCGGCTTATTGAGATAAAAGATCATGACTTTGTCAATTTTCCCATTCATATCCAGATTAAAGCGATCTTTATAGAGATTCATCGCCTCTTTTAGCTTGTCATCAAATTTATCACTATAGGTGGCTTGCCGTGGGAAATCTCCACTGGCAGCAAGACGCTCTTTGATATCCGGAATTCTCGCATTGGTGTCACCGTATTGAAGATCTTCTCCATAGCTGAGTTTGACAATATTTTGAAAATTTTGATATTTATATAAACCATTGATAAGATCCGCATGTCGATCCGGTAATGGTGTTAATGATTTATAGAAACCATTAATATTCTGATTTACCAAAGCACTAAAAAGTTGATTGGCAGATGGCAATGGTTTACGTATCATCTCCCAGTTTGCTTTGATATCTTTGGACTCTTTGAGTCCAGCTAATTTGGCTTGTACCAAATCCCAGTCGATATCACTTTGAACAATAAAGTTTGCCAACTCAATATAACTTTTGGTTAAGGCAATATCCAAAAGAGCCAATTCATAACTATTTTGACTCTCATCCATGTCGTTTCGTAGTAGATGGGTATATTGTTCGATGGTATCGAGTTCAAATCGCTTATTTTTATAGTTATAGTAAGGTGTTTGAATTGCTTTCATAAAGGTATGAAAGTTATTAGCATGTCCAATCCATAATGGTTTATCGTTATTCATACTGTAGAGTGCTTTAACGATGCCGGATTCATTTTGAATATTGGCCTGAAGTTGTTCAGTAATTGGTGATGACCAAAGTGAAGTGACGAATAGTGTAAAGAGTAATAGCAGTCGCAAGTTAATCCCCATTGAAAAGTTTTAAAATATGTTTAAAAACTTGGTGCTATAAATTTTTAGAGATATTTTAAAAAAGTGAAGTTAGCTATTTTAGGGTTTTAGAAAAGTTTGTTATCAAGCCAAGAATTGGCTTGATAATGGCTATAATATATATACTCTAAAATTAGAAGTTATATTTAATACCAAGGTTAGCACCCCACTGAGAGTTGGTATCGTCTTTTTTCATGTAGTTTACAGCATCTGTAAATACAGAGATGTTTTCTGTTACATCATAGTCAAGACCTACACCGTATGTGAAACCAGTTTCAGTACCATCAACTGAAGCCATATTAGCTTTACCGAAACCAACTAATCCATAAAGATTGAGAGCATCCATTACATCAATATTTGGTTTAAGGTAAGCACCAACATGCTTAAATTTATCAGTAGCTTCTTTTGCTACACCCATAGTTGCTCTAAGTTCTGCACCTAGGTAGTTCATGAAATCATATCCTACAACACCGGTTAAACCAACTTGTCGGTCTTGATTTACTTTTTCAGCAAAAAGGTTTGCTCTGTCATCAGTTCTAACAGCAACATCTGTAAGTGCACCACCTACATAGAATCCACTTTTGGTAGCAGCTGGAGCCAGAGCCGGAGCCGCAACTGGAGCCGGATCCGCAACTGGAGCCGGATCCGGAGTTGGTTCAACTTCTTTTACTTCAGCAGCTGCTTCAGCTTGAACATAATCATCATTTT
>JACXUN010000019.1 GCA_014763905.1 Campylobacterales bacterium | reverse complement strand
GGCTAAAATTTTTAGATGCTGTTTTGTTGTTTTGATGATTCCCCCCTGTTTATCCGTTCTTTTGCCACTTGGACAATCTCCTCATCCTCTGCCAAATCCAACCACCGAAACTGCATCCCGCTCTGTATCGTACCGTCTAATATATCGCCGCTGCTGCGGAATTTGAGATCGAGTTTGGCGATATCAAATCCGCTTGGGGTTTTGGCAAAAGCTTTGAGTCGTTCGTTCTTTTTGTTGTGGGTAAAGAGATAGCACCAGCTTTTGAGTCCCAAACGTCCTACACGACCCCGTAACTGATGCAAAGTTGCCAATCCCAATCGTTCGGCTCCGACGACAACAATCATCGTCAATCTTGGTAGAGAAATCCCCACCTCTACCACCGTTGTGGCAAGCAGGATATTCCCTTTTTCTCTAAACTCGACGAGAACCTCCTCTTTGTTACGGTCTTTTCCATGTGTCACATAGACATAATTAAACCGTTTTTCCCAAAATCCTCGCCCTTCATCAAGCGACTGATAGGGAATCTCCTCACTCTCTTCGACCAAAGGATAGATGATCAATACCTGATGCTGCTGATCGATTTCCCCTTGGATATCCCGTAGCAATTCACTGAAGTCGGACTTATCGATTACCATCGTCGTGATATCTTTTTTGAACGGGGTGATGGTGATCAGACTCACATCGATCAACTCCGACTCCATCATCGCTTGAGTTCGGGGAATCGGTGTCGCCGAGAACTGTAGATAGTGCGGCTTCTTCTCCCCCTCTGCCATCATCTGTTCCAGCATCGCCCGCTGTTTGGTTCCGAATCGATGCTGCTCATCAACCATCACCAGTGGAGCTTTGGGCAGATCCTCTTTGTGCAGCAAGGCATGGGTGCCGATAATGAAATCTGCCGTCGTATACTCCCCCTCGCTTTTACCCTGCATCACCAACGCCACCTTCACCTCACTTGGTAAAAGTTTCATCGCCTCTTCATAAATCTGCATCGCCAGCAGTGAAGTCGGAGCCATCAAAATCGACTTCTGCGGATACGCAATCATTGCCGCCGCTAAAATCACCGCTGTTTTCCCCGAACCGACATCCCCGATCACAATCCGTTTCGCCGCTTTGGAAGCATCACGGAGATCATTGCGTATCTCATGGATCACCCGTTGCTGCTCTTTGGTCAACTGAAACGGCAGGGATTCAAAAAAACGCTGGAGATTGTTTTCAAGTGGTGCGATAGCCGGAAAAAATTTCCGTTTGCCTTTGAGCTTTTTCATGTGATTAAACGCTTCGACAAACTTTAGTGCCTCGATATCCATACGCTCGATCTGTTCCATACTGGTAGGATAATGCAGTCCCAACAGTGTCTTGACCTCTCTGGCTTGCAGCCCCTCGGCATAGAGATTGGATTCGGTGATATAATACTCTATCAGAGAACGGATACTGCTCTCTTTGAGTGCGGTTGAATATTTAGGAATGATTGTGCCGACTTTTTTCAATGATTTGGGCTGAGACATCTGCAACTCACTGCGAAAGTTCTCTACTCTTCCCTGAATATAATGATGACTTCCGACGGTAAAGATTTTTTTATGATATGGAGTGACGCGAAAGAGTATCGAACTAAGCCGTCGATTGAATTGCAGGAGATAAAACCGGATACGCAGCCGTCCGTTAATGGTTGCGACCTCCTCAACGGTCGCTTCAAAGGTCTGCATTTTGCCTACTTGAATTGAAGCGGCTAAAGTAGTATCATCATAACTCGACGGCGTTAAGAGAGCAAGATCCAGCAGCGATATGATCTTAAGCTTTTCAAACAGTGCCTTCGCCTCTTGCATACCTTCTCCATTTTTTAAGAACATTATACAAAAAAATATCCTAGAATATTAAAAAAAATGTCAAATTGACATAATCAGAATGACGGGATTGTAATCTCAGGAGCCAGAGAGATCGAGATCATGGATGCCCAACGCACCCAAAGCGGGAAATTTATCGGTTAATTAGAGGGTTTATTAGCCCTCTCCTCGGATTTGATAGGTGATATCACCCGCTCCAAAAGCGACGATGAGATTGTCACGGTATTCGGTGATGATATTGCCCTCTTTGATCACTTTGACTACGCCGTCTTTGCGGGTGATGTGGTCTGCCATGTGGAGTGTGTATCGGCTGAAAGCACCTTTGAGATCGATATCGACCTCCAGTTCACCGGCTGCCCAGATCGGTAGGATCACCAGCTCATCGGCTCCCTCAAAACATTTGACAAACCCGGGTAGATTGTCGATGGTTCGGCTGTATTTGTGTGGTTGCCAGATAACCCGAAGCTTATTGAATCCTCGAAGCTCTTTGTAGTGCATGAGTGATTTCATGGTTGCTCTGATCTCAGTAGGGTGGTGACCGTAATCGTCAATCACGACGCAGTTCTCTTGGTTCTGAATAATGTCGAACCGTTTTTTGATTCCTTTGTAGTGAAGCAAGTTTTGTCGGATATCTTCGATATCTTCTCTCATCTTCAATGCCCCAAATATCGCTAAAGCAGCATCCAATGCGATATGTTCACCAAAGCCGAAAACTTCAAAAGTTCCATACTCTTTGAGCTTGAATTTGGTGTGTGGTTCGCCATTGACCAGTACAAACTCCAGTTCGGTGATATCCCGAGAAGGATAGAGTCTCAGAGCATCGATATCAAGAGTCGAGAGAAACTCATCCTCGGCATTGATGACCCGAATTTTGGCGAGATTGAGGAAGTTGCGATAGGCGTTATAAAATTTCTCTTCATCATATCCATAGTACTCCATATGTTCCGGTTCGACATTGGTGACGATTGCCATGTGCGGGTTGGAGTTGAGGAAGCTCTCATCACTCTCATCCGCTTCAAATACGATGCGGTTATTGTCGACATATCGGACATTGGAGCCGAACTCTTTGCTGATGGCACCGATCAGGGCATTGGAGTTGGGGATAATGGAAGCCAGCATCGCCGAAGTGGTACTTTTCCCGTGAGCTCCGCCGACAGCATAAACCTCTTTGGAACCCAAAATGGTTTTGAGTGACTCTTTACGTGAAAGCAGTTCGATACCTAGCTCTTTGGCTCGTTGGTACTCCGGATTGGTAGGGCGGACGGCAGCCGAGTAGATGACGCGGTCAACCCCTTCTACGGCATCCGCATGATGTGGGATAGTAATTTTGGCTCCGAAATTGAGAGCTAGATCATTGGTGATCTCGGTCTGTTTGATATCTGAACCGGAGATTTGGTGACCGTCATTGGCTAAAAATTTGGCAAGGGCAGAGAGACCGATACCGCCGATACCGATAAAGTGTATTTTCATCTATTGATCCTATAAAAATTTGATTGATAATATTGATTGACCTTACGACTTTTCTAAGACTTTGAGCGCTTCTTTACCGACTTTGACATAATTTTTGAACATCGTTAGGAGGATATCGTTTGGCTGGGTAAAGCTTTTGATAAAAAATGCCGTCGGGTCAAGCTCGTCATACCCTTTGGTATCGACCAGATTTTGGATAAAGTCCTCAAAGGAGTGACCCGCCATTACCGCACAGGCATGAATCATCATAGAGTCTTTGAGTTCATCATCCTCAATGGTGTGGTGGAGTACTAAGAAGATCTCTTTGGCTCCTTTGATATCATTTTCGCTGTATCGCTGGATACCGTGTTCATAGATGGCTCTGGCGGTGGCTAGCTCTTCTGGATTGGTCATACTAAACCCTTTGTGTTGGGTCAGATTGTCGGCTAAGGTATCAAATGCGTTATTGACAATAAACGTAAAGAGATCATTGATCTCTTCTTCATCGGCTTCCAAAAGCAGCTTGGCATCGAGTACCTGATAGCCTTTGGCGATACTGTTTTGCTCTCTCATCTCCTCTTCAAGCAGTTCCAAATTTTTCAGAAACTCTTGGTTTTGTTTCAATGCTTTGATATCGATTTTGTTTTGCTGCATATGTTATTTCTCCTCTAGTGCTTTTTTAATTCTGCTTAGTGCTTCGCGTGTTTTATCGGCTTCATAGACCAATGCCAGTCGTATAAAACCTTTGCCTTGTCCTTCTCGACCCAAGAATGTTCCCGGAATGACTTTGAGATTGTAGTTTTGATAGAGTTTTTTCGTAAATTCTATCTCATCACCGACGGATAACCAGATATAGAAAGTTCCTAACGGCGGTTCAACGCCCAAGAGTTCACGAGCGATTTCAAAATTGCGGATATATTTGGCTCTGAAGCCCTCCACATGTGCTTGATCTGCCCACGCAAC
Organism: Campylobacterales bacterium; assembly: GCA_014763905.1. Taxonomy (GTDB): domain Bacteria; phylum Campylobacterota; class Campylobacteria; order Campylobacterales; family Sulfurovaceae; genus UBA1140. The sequence goes on along the minus strand of JACXUN010000019.1, from coordinate 7,390 downwards.
GGCAGCTGCCTCTTGCAATGGCAGGGGTGAAGCACACCCGACATAGGTTCGATAGGTCATATATTCTCGGAGAATCTCCGCATCACCGGCGATAAATCCGGAACGCAGACCCGGAGCTGATGAACGTTTGGAGATGGAGTTTATGACCAAAACATTTTTGAACGCCGGGTTTCCGACTTCGATACTGGCATTGAGTAGGGAAGGGAAGGGTTGATCGAGATAGAGATCGATATAACACTCATCGTTGAGGAGTACAAAGTCATACTTGAGAGCCAACTCGACCCATTGTTTGAGTTCGTCCATCAGCATGACCGATGCGGTCGGATTGTTAGGGGTATTGAGGATGACGAAATGGCACTCTTTGAGCTGTTCTTCATCGATGGTTGGCGTAAAGTTGTTTTCTGGAGTGAGATTGAGGTAGATTGCCTCCGCACGACTCGCTTTAGCCGCTCCTTCATAAATCTGATAAAAAGGATTAGGAAAAGCCATAATCGGTTGATCAATATCATGGAGCAGAAATTGCGGAAAATTGAAAAGCACCTCCCGAGTTCCAAAGGTTGGAATGATCTGCTCATTGGTGAGCGTGAGGTCAAAACGGTTTTTTAGATAGGTGAGCATCCCTTCACGGAGTGATGTTTCGCCGGATGTTTTGGGATATTTATTGAGCAGCGGGGCAGAGGCTCTGAGTCTCTCTAGGATAAATTCCGGGGTATCAAACTGCGGTTCACCGATGGTGAGACTAAGCGGTTCATACTCAGGATTTGGGGTGATAGGATCAAGTAAAATGCTAAGTTTTTCAAATGGATAGGTTTCGAAAGTCAAGATAGTGTGCCTAATTTTTTAGGGCAGATTATAGCAGAAATAAAGTTTGGATTTCGTTAGCGTAAGCTAGAGAGTATGTTAAGCAAGCCCTTACTTAACATACTGGGTTGGTTATTCTTCTTCGCAAGCCACTTCAGTTTTGGCGGTTGGAATCGAAAGAACGGTATAAGGGTGAAGTTTTGCTTCTGGAAGACCGTTGCACCCTCCATCCTCACAAGAGATAGTCTCTGCTTCAGGAAGATCCGGAGCCGCGACCATGATTTTACCTTGAACCTCTTCGAGTCCTTTAACATCCGCACACCCTTTTCCTTTTTTGAGGTCTGGATTGGTAGCAGTTGATTGCTCAACTTCTAATTGCATTGGTGGTAGATCATCCCCGGCTACTGCTTCATCTACAGTTTCACTTTTAGTACTTTTTGGTAAATTTGCAGGAGCATCAGCCTGACAAACCCCTCCCATTCCGAAGATAAGTAGGAAGCCTACTGCAAAACTTTTAGTTAAACGATTCATTGAATTTCTCCTTATAGTAATAATTCATTAAATAATACATAAACTTACATTAGTTTAACATAAAATAAAAAAAAGGATTTAAAAATATTAATTCTTTTTTTAAAAAAAAGATACTAAACTGTCACATTCTAACTTGGGAAAGGAACAGTCCATGAAAAAACTTATAGGGTTACTCTGTTTACCGGCATTGCTCTTATCGGGAGAGCTAAAAGATTCACTGCTTCAAGCAAAAAAAGAACAGAAACCGTTGATGGTAATGGTGACATCGGAGTCGTGCAAATTTTGTACCAAAATGAAAACCAATACACTTTCAAATGGGGCGGTGAAACAGAATCTGAACGGATTTCTGTTTAAACAGATTGATAAAGAGGATAGCGAGGCTCAGCACTATTTGCCCGCCGTACATTATGCTCCGACGATTTTCTTTGTTTCGCCGAAATTTAGAATCGTTAACAGTGTTGAGGGGTATTTGGAACCGGCAGATTTTAACAAATGGGTAACCGATACGCGAAATAAATTGGGGATGACTAAAAATACACCTCATAAATCGACCCATCCAAAACGTGACAAATGGATGTATGATATCGCTTCAGCAATGGACTATGCTGCACAAAGTGGGAAACAGATTATGGTATTTGTCGGTTCATCCCGATCAAAATACTCAAAGCTTTTAGAGACAAATACGCTAGCCAATGCCAAAGTGATGAGTGCATTGAGCAACTTTGTTTGGGTCAAGGTCTCAAAAGGTGATGAGAATGCCAAAGCGTACGGAATCAATCCAAGCAGTGTGCCTACCGTCTATTTTATGAATTCGGATATGTCGGAACTGGCAGTTGCAGAAGGGTATTTTGAACCGAGTGACTTTTTGCAGTGGGTGGCGTACGCTAAATCTAAAATCTAGGAAGCACATCATCTTTGAAAAGTAGTTTATGCTCAGGAATCGATGGCTTTAGCCTTGCTCAATGTTTTTTCGGGGCAAAGTGTAAACTACCGAGAATAAACTCTCGGCTCCTAAATCCCTGTATCACAGCTGCGAATATCGCCGCTGTTAATTCCCTTTCTAAACCACTCCACTCGCTGGGTTGAGCTACCATGTGTAAAAGCATCGGGAACTACAAATCCTTGTGACTGTTTTTGCAGGGTATCGTCTCCAATCGCTGATGCTGCACGGAGTGCCTCTTCGACATCCCCTTGTTCTAGGATATTGAATTGTTTGTGGGCATGGTGAGCCCAGACTCCGGCATAGCAGTCGGCTTGAAGTTCGACACGAACTTGGAGTTGGTTTTCTCCTTTTTCACTCATCGCCTGCTGTTTCATTTGTTGGACTTTGGTGAGGGTTCCTTCCATGTTTTGGATATGGTGTCCGATCTCATGGGCTAAGACATACGCTTGGGCAAAATCGCCGGCGGCTCCGTGTCGATTTTTGAGTTCGTCAAAGAATCCGAGATCGATATAGACCTTCTGATCGGCCGGACAATAAAACGGTCCCATCTGAGCCGAAGCGTGACCACATCCACTCTGTGTCGAACCACGGTAGAGTACCATGGTCGGTTCATGATAGGTGGCTCCGTATTGTTTAAATATCTCTTTCCAGACCGCTTCGGTATCCCCTAAAACGGTTTTGATAAATTTGGCTTGTCGGTCATCGGCTTTTTGATTTACCGGAGTAGAACTACCGCCGATGAAGCTGCCCATCGGATTATATCCCGAGAAGTAGAGTACGGCTCCCACCCCGATAATCAACCAGCCAAACTTGGTGCCTAAAAGTCGCTGAATAATCGGCCAAAAGAACATAAGGGTACTCAGCGATGGCATTCCACGGCTCCCGCCACCGCTGCTGCTTCCTCGTCTATCTTCGACATTTCGACTCTCTTCTCGATCTTCCCATCTCATGATCCAAACTCCTAAAAAAAAATTTGACCAATTATATCACAAGAGAGATTTGACTATAATATTAGTATTTGTTATTGGAATGAAGGAGTTGTTGTGTCATTAGCCTTAGCACGAAAGTATCGCCCCGCCACCTTTGATGATCTGATCGGTCAGGAAGCGGTCTCTCAGACATTGAGCCTCGCATTAGAGAGTCAGCGTCTCTCTCATGCCTACCTCTTTTCCGGTCTTAGAGGAAGCGGAAAAACCTCAACGGCACGTATCTTTGCCAAAGCTCTCCTCTGCGAAAAAGGAACAACTGCTCATCCCTGCGGAGTCTGCAACCACTGTGTGATGGCAGCCGAATCACGGCATATGGATATCATCGAAATGGATGCCGCATCCAATCGTAAGATTGATGATGTCCGTGAACTGATCGAGCATACCAAATACAAACCGGCAACGGCACGGTACAAGATATTTATTATCGATGAGGTGCATATGCTCACCAAAGAGGCGTTTAATGCCCTGCTCAAAACACTGGAAGAGCCGCCGGATTTTGTCAAATTTATCTTGGCGACCACCGATCCGCTGAAACTCCCGGCAACCATTTTGAGCCGTACGCAGCATTTTCGTTTCAAAAAGATTTCACAGCCGGTATTGGCACACCATCTGGAGCATATCCTCAATCTCGAAGGGGTAGGATATGAAAAAGAGGCGATCGATATCATCGCCCGTTCGGGAGCGGGAAGTGTTCGAGATTCATTGACGCTATTGGATCAGGCGATTGTCTATTCCAAAAACTTTATTGATATCGCTACTGTGACCAATATGTTGGGGATTATCGAACCTTCACTGCTGGAGAATCTAATCGATAACATTATGATCAAGGATCAAAAGGCGATATTAGCCTTTATCGAGACCGCAAGTGAGTTTGAATCTGAGATGATTATCGATGAGTTGATGCTCTATCTCAAAGAGCAGCTGCTTGGTGGTTCGCACAAGATTACTCCGATGATTATCGATCGATTTTTTAGAATTCTTGCCGAAGCCAAAAGTCTCTTGGCGATCGGTTCCAATGGAGAGTTTGTATTGTCGTTAACACTGTTCAAAATGATGGAAGCGTTGCAGATTCAAGATATCGACGGAATGATTCGTACTTTGGAAAAAGAACTCAGCGGCGTAGCGATCACTCCCGCATCGGTCAAAGAACCATCTAAAATAGAAACATCGCAAGTTGAAGTATCAAAAGTAGAAATACCAAAAGTCGAACCCGAGCCGATTCAAGAAGAGGTAACACCCGAACCGATTCCAGAACCGGTGGTTGAAGAAGCACCGAAACCGATTGATCCAAATGCGAAGCTCTTTGAAGCATTGGTCGCCAAACTCTACGATCGTAATTATGAATTGGGTCAAGTTTTTGAGGACAATATCACCTATAACTCTTTTGAAGATTATCAATTGACATGGGAATCAACTGCCAGCGGTGAGCATAAAAAGATGCTCATGAACCACTGGGGACTCATCCGTATGTTTGTCCAAGAGATCTTCGGCTTTGAGACCAAGATCAAAAATATCGCCAAGGAGTTACCCTCTCCTGTAGAGTTACCACAGCAGGAGAGTTCTGACGATTTTCCTGCGGATGAACCTGTCTCAATGATCGAAGATGAGGTACTGGGTCAAGATATTCCTAGACCTCACGTACAAGAAGAGGACGCCCCAATGAAAAGCTCCTGCATTGCTCCCGATCATGATGGGGTAGAGGCAGCCAAAGAGAAAGATGAACGGACGATTTTGGATGAACCGATGGTGGCTAAGGCATTGGAGCTGTTTGACCCTAAGAAGGTTCGGGTGAAGCGGAAGAATTAGGGGTGGTTGTTAAAATCATATTAATAATCTAAAAACTATACTTTAATATCAGTTTTATTCTGATAAATTTGACTTGTGTATCAAATATAGATAGAATATAATTGATATGTCACTCAAAAGGAAAACAATGCTCTCACCCATAAGAGACCTACAGCAAATTCTCCTAAAAAAAAATAGGATTAAGTACAAAAGATACTTTTTTGACAAAATTGATTTTGGAAAGATGACCGGTATTATCGGAGCTAGGGGAGTGGGAAAGACAACTTTTTTACTCCAATATCTCAATGAATCCAAACTTCCACTCTCAAAAAAGCTCTATGTGAGTGCTGACTCTGTCAAGATAGATTCACTCTTTGAGTTGGCGTTGGCATTTCAAAAAGAGAATGGCGAGTTGCTTATTATTGATGAGATACATAAATATCCCAACTTTGAACTTGAACTCAAAAAGATATATGACTTTTTGGATTTAACGGTTATCTTTAGTGGCAGCAGTGCTTTGAAAATTGATAACGCCAAAGCAGATTTGAGTCGCAGAGCCGTGATTTATGAAGTAGAGGGGATGAGTTTTCGGGAGTTTGTCGAGTTAGAAGAGGGAATAGAACTGCCCGTATTTTCACTGGAAGAGATTGTAGAAAATCATATCGATATCGCCTATGAACTAGGGAATAAGTTTAACCAAACACTGCTATTTAGAGAGTATCTAAAGCATGGATATTACCCCTTCTATTTTGATAAAAAATCGCACTATCTTATCAAGTTAAACGAGACGATCAATGCTGTGTTAGAGATAGATATCCCCTCCATTTTTGCGATAGAGTATCAAAATATCAACAATCTAAAAAAGCTCATACGGCTTGTCTGTGAGTCTCACCCCTATATCCCAAATATCAAAGAACTTCTTGCCAAAATGGAGATGGGGGAGGATTATCGAAGCCTCTATCGCTATCTGGACTATCTGCACAAAGCAAAGATTTTGAAACTCATACGCTCCTCTTCACGAGGTGATAATATCTTCAGTAAACCCGAAAAGATATACTTAAACAATACTAATCTGCACTATGGTTACTGTGATGAAGCTCAAATCGGCACGATTCGGGAGGTGTTTTTTATGAGTATGCATTTTGAACATACCCTCACTATTCCTAAAAAAGGGGATTTTTGGATCGATCACAAGTATCTGTTTGAGATTGGTGGTAAAAACAAAAGCTTCAAACAGATCAAAGATATCCCTAACTCTTTTGTGGTGGCTGATGATATCGAGGTGGGCAGTGGTAATAAGATTCCACTTTGGTTGTTTGGGTTTTTGTATTGACAAAAAATAATCTATAACCTATAATATAGGTAATTAAGTAGGTTATAGAATCTCAATAAAAGGCTTTTAAATGCTAGAAGAGTTATTCGGTTCCAAAAATCGTGAACGGGTATTGCAGTATATTTTTACCAATGGGGAAGGATATGCCAAAGAGATTGCCGACTTTGCCCTCGTTCCCAACGTCCTCGTTGGGAATGCCTATGGGTGTTTGAATAGACTGAAAAACTTTTTTCGACTGGATAAGCTCAGGTATGCATTCCCAAGCTGGAGCTTGGGAACGAGGGTGGCGTGTGTTTTTGGGAAGGCATCGTAATGCTCTATGCCGACATAGGAAACACCCGAATCCATATCTACAACGGCAAGGAGGTTATCCACCTTAGCCATCAAGAAGCGATAGACCAATACGCCAATCAAAAACTCCACTACATCACCGTCAAACACCAGCTCAAATCCAAACTTCAAAGCCTAGCAAACTGGACGGATGTGTCGGATAGAATGGTGTTGCCCAATAGCTATGATACGATGGGGATTGATCGTCGGGCGTTGTGTTTGTCGCATCGTGATGGGATATTTGTGAGTGCGGGGTCGGCGATTACGGTGGATGTGATGGAAAATGGAATTTATCAGGGGGGATTCTTATTGCCGGGGCTTCGGGCGTATTTAGAGGCGTATGGGGCGATCTCTCCGGCGTTGGTGACGGAACTCAATCGGGAGATCGACCTAAATACCCTACCGCAAACAACGAAAGATGGGATAAGCTATGGTATAATCGCGTCGATAAAAATGCTCATAGAGAAACATCAAGGTGATAAACCGCTCTATATTTCGGGTGGTGACGGGGAGTTTCTTTCTACTTTGTTTAATCAGGCTATTTTTGATGAGACGCTAATCTTTCAGGGCATAAGAAACGTATTAACCTGAGTTCGACGGGATATCATAGTCACAGCTTTACGAGGTTTTTTGTAGGCAAAGTCAAATTTTTGCGGGACTAACGAGTTAATTCAAAAA
>JACXUN010000205.1 GCA_014763905.1 Campylobacterales bacterium | reverse complement strand
TTCTTGAATTAGCTACGGCTAGTCCTACGAATTTTGATTTTTCAAATCTTACCTATTTTTAGGCTTCTGTGACTATGATATCCCGTCGAACTCAGGTTCATAGGAACCAGAGAGTAAGATTTTGACTATATACTATCAAACCCCATATCTTCGCTAGGCGGCTTCCGATCTTTCATATTGCCTTGACCGGCTGCCTCTTGTTGTACCTCTAAGACATAACGGTTGTATTTCGCCCCTTTGGCATCCAAAAACTCCAGCATCTTTTTTTGCCCTAGCTTTTTGGCATAATCTTTGGCACTCATGCCGTTGGTATCGTGGCTGTTGATATCGGCACCGTTATCGATAAGGAGTTGGGCGATCTCGATGTTATTGAAGCAGGCGGCTAGGATGATCGGGGTGATGCCGCTTTTGCGTGCGGTGGCATTGACATCGAGTCCTTTGTCGATGCAGTACTGCACCACATCGGCACGTTTGAATTTGATGGCAATATCGATCGCTCCGAGTCCATCATCATCAATCTGTCGGATATCACAACCGTGTGCTAAGAGGACTTCGATCGCATCGATCGAGGCGTATTTGCGTATCGCATAGAATAGCACCGGCGTATAATCGGGTTCTTCTAAACCATATTCGATTCCCATATCGATTTTTTGCGTCAGATCAATACCTGCCTCACAGAGTTTTCTAATTTTGACGACACTATCGTGAAGGATAGCATCCATAAGCTCATTCATTTTATCGTCCACAATAAGACCTTTTTTATCCCATTTATATCATAAAAGATTAAAAGTATTTCTTAATCGAATTTCCAATATACTTTTTTTATGGTAGAAAGTAACGAAAACAATAGTACGATTGAAATTGTGGTGATTGAGGATGAAGAGGATATCTTAGAGCTGATCGAGTATCATCTCTCCAAGGAGGGATACTCGGTAACTGGTTTCCTCTCAACTGAACATGTGGAGCAGTTCCTCGATGAAGAAGAGGTTGCATTGATGATCATAGATCGCAATCTGCCCAATATCGAGGGGAGTCTATTTGTCGCTCAGTTACGTTCTAAAGGCGAAAATATTCCTGTTATTTTTTTATCGGCTAAAGATAAAGCTTCTGATATCGAAGAGGGATTTTTAAGCGGTGGAGATGACTATATGACAAAGCCTTTCAGCCCCAAAGAGCTTCTCTTGCGGGTCAAAGCGATATTGAGACGATCCGGAGTAAGTGTTGCTTCCAAACTCAAACACCGCGATATTCTCCTCGATACGGCTGCCAATGAGGTGACAGTAAATGGAGTTCAAGTAGAGTTGAGTCCATTGGAGTTTAAACTGCTCTATACCTTTATCGTCAATAAAGATAAAACACTCGACCGAGGCTACCTTCTCGATGAAGTCTGGCAAGGAGAAGGTGACAATATCAATGAAAAGAGCGTCAATGTCGCCATCCGACGACTCAAAAAAAAGATCGACCCCGAAGAGACCAAAAACTATATCGTCTCGGTCTGGGGTGTTGGGTATAGGTTAGATTAATCGTTTGAAGCTGATGGCTTTAGCAGTTCAGCTTGCTCCATCAGTTTGATCGCTTCGGCTCGGTATCCTTCGTGATCGATACCTTTGGCGGCTTTGGCAGCATGAATGATATCGGGATAGGTTAATCCTTTTTTATACTCAGAATCCCGAAGCAGCATCCCAAATCCAGCTATTGCCTGAGCGAACTGATTATCTTGCGGTCGGTGTAGTGGGTGGGTTTACTGCTTTGATATTTGAGCGGGTCAACCTTTTTGCCTTGTGCTGCCGAAGCAGGAATAATCTCACGACGGGATATCATGGTCACAGCTTTACGAGGTTTTTTTGTAGGCAAAGTCAAATTTTTGCAGGACTAACGAGTTAATTCAAAAAAATTTGGCGAAGCATACAAAAACCTCGTAAAGCTGTGACTATGATATCCCGTCGAACTCAGGTTATTAGTGATGGTTTTACATATTGCATATAAACTCCTAATGTGAAAATTTAATAAAAATATTATGCTCAAAACAGGTTATAATTGCATCACTTTTTATTCTGAAGGTTATTATGAACGTTATTAATTCTATAGAATCACTTTTGACAGCCACCCAAAGCCTGCAAGGGAGTATCGGATTTGTTCCCACCATGGGAGCGTTGCATGAGGGGCATCTTTCGCTGATTCGTCAAGCCAGAGCGGAAAATGATCATGTGGTGGTCTCGATTTTTGTCAATCCGACACAATTTTTGGCGGGAGAAGATCTCAATAAGTATCCGCGTAAAGAGGAGGCAGATAAGCGTATATGTCAGCTTGCCGGTGTTGATCTGCTCTTTATGCCGAGTGCAGAGATGATGTATGAACCAGATGAGCTGCGTATCGAAGCACCCGCCAAACACGGCTATATCTTGGAGGGAGCCAAACGTCCCGGACATTTCGGCGGGATGCTGCAAGTGGTGATGAAACTGCTCAATCTAATCAATTATCATAAACCGACCATATTGAGAGCCTATTTTGGTAAAAAAGATGCTCAGCAGTTGGCACTGATCCAACAGATGGTACGAAACTATTTTATCAATGTCGAGATCATCCCCTGTGCTATTATTCGTGATAATGAGGGATTGGCATTAAGCAGCCGCAATGTCTATCTCACTGCCGAGGAGCGGGTCGATGCCTTAAGCCTCTCACGTTCACTCAAACGTGCGACCAAAATGGTCATGCAGAAGATTTACAATGTCGAGCCGATTCGTGAAGTGATGCAGCAGGTGATGGAACCGGTGGAGATTGAGTATATCGCCTTTGTCAATCGAAGTTTTGAACCGATTAACAAGATCGAAGTCGGTAATACCATTATCCTTGTCGCCGCCAAAGTGGGATCAACGCGATTGATCGATAATATTTGGATATAGTGTGAAGGTTCATTTCACTTTTTAATTCCCATATTCTATTAATTTTTATGTTTTAGTATTTGTTAAGTTTTTATAAATATAAAAAGTTATATTATTAAATTAATATTTTTTTAAGGAATTAAAGTGAAACCTTTTTGGATAGGTAT
>JACXUN010000204.1 GCA_014763905.1 Campylobacterales bacterium | reverse complement strand
TCAAATTATTATCGGAACGGTGGTCTCCTTTATGATGATGATGACAGGAAAAGCTCGTGGCTAAAGAGCGGTATATCGGGATCATGTCCGGTACCAGTCTGGATGGGATTGATATCGTACTGTGTGCTATTGATGCCAAGGGAATTGTCTGTGAGGCATCGGAGAGTTATGCTCTTGACAACAACATTAAAGGGGCGACACTGAACCTCATTGGTAATCCCTGCATTCGTATCGAACAGGTAGGTGAGTTGGATTATCAGATTGCCGAGGCGTATGCCATGGCGGTCAATCACTTTTTGGCACGACAGGGACTGAGTGCTTCGGATATCCGTGCTATCGGTTCACATGGACAGACGGTATGGCATCAGCCCAACGGCAACTATCCCTTTACGATGCAGCTGGGCAATCCGAGTCTCTTAGCGGCTCAAACCGGTATCGACGTAGTGGCGGATTTTCGAGCCAAAGATATGGCGTATGGTGGTCAGGGGGCTCCATTTGCTCCGGTTTTTCATCGAGAGCTATTTGGTCATATCCAAGGGTGTGCGGTGGTCAATATCGGCGGGATGGCAAATCTCACGGTATTTGAACCGCAGCTGATCGGGTATGATATCGGATGCGGTAATGTGCTGATGGATTTGTGGATCAACGAATGTCAAGGGAAAGCATTTGATCAGGATGGTCAGTGGGCTCGTTCGGGAACGGTCAATCAAGGCTTATTAACTCAGCTGCTTGCGGATCCTTATTTCAAATTAAAATATCCTAAGAGTACAGGAAGAGAATATTTTAATAAGAAATTTTTAAGAAAATATTTAGAACCATTGGATACAATAGCGGATGAAGAGGTGCAAGCCACACTGCTTGCATTGACAGCCTGCTCGATAGCCAATGAGATTAAAAAGTTTACCATACAAGAGCTACTGCTATGTGGCGGCGGAGCCAAAAACGGTTATCTGGTGGAGCAGCTTCAAAAGCTCCTCCCCAATGTTACGATCAAACAGACAGCGTGTTACGGTATAAATGGAGATGATTTAGAAGCGATGATCTTTGCTTGGTTGGCTTTTAAGCGATTGAGACGAGAGACTATAGCATTAAAAACCGTAACCGGTGCCAAAAAGAATACAATTTTAGGTGGAATATATGCAGCTAGTTAAAGCATGGGTTGAGAATTTAGGATATAAAAATTATAAAATCGAAGTGGTTAGTGCCGATGCCAGTTACCGAAAATATTATCGTTTGGTTTTAGAAAATAAGCAGAGCTATATCATTATGGATACTTCGATACAAAAGGAGAGTATCTATCCTTTTATCGATATCAGCGTTCGTCTTTTGAAAGCTAAAGTACAAGTGCCAAGAGTTTATCGTCAAGATCTCAACAATGGCTATCTGCTCTTAGAAGATTTGGGCAATGTGCATCTATTGAATATCCTAAACGATATGAGTTACAAACTGCTCTATATGAAGTCAATTTATGAGATTCTGAAGATGCAAAAAGCTGATACTGCGGGATTAGGTCTTTATGATGAAACTTTTTTAATGTTTGAGATGGGGCTGATGCAAGAGTGGTATTTCGGGAGGCATTTGGGGATTTGTTTAAACGATGAAGAACAAGCCTCTTTGGATAGTATGCTGTCGTATATCAAAGATCAGGTACTCTCTCAGCCGCAAGGATTCTTCGTCCATCGGGATTTTCACTCTCGCAATATCATGTTTGCCGGTAAAGGAAAAGTCTGGGTTATTGACTATCAAGATGCCCTAAACGGTGCCTTGACATACGATTTGGTCTCGCTGCTCAAAGATGTCTATGTGCGATTTGACCGCCAAAAGATGCTGGAGTTGGTGATCGAGTTCAAGCTGCTCAAAGGGCTGAAAGATGTCTCTGATGAACAGATGATCCGGTGGTTTGATTTTACGGGATTGCAGCGGCATATCAAAATTTTGGGTATATTTGCCCGGCTGAAGTATCGTGATAATAAGCCGGCGTATATTAATGATATTCCGTTGACATTAGCCTATATTTATGAGGTGATTGCTTTATATCCTGAGTTGGAACCGTTAAAGAAAATTTTGGATAAGATATCGTTATAATCTTTTCTCATTTTCCCTCGTTCTCAACGTCCTTATTGGGAAGGAGAAAAAGAGAATTTTAGTAAAGAGGGGAAAATGTGACTGCGATGATTTTAGCTGCGGGGCTGGGTACTCGTATGCGGCCGCTTACCGATCATACGCCTAAACCCCTATTGAAAGCAGGGGATAAACCGCTGATTGTTTGGCATATTGAGCGGCTGCGAGATGCCGGTTTTAAAGAGATTGTCATCAATGTGGCTTATTTGGGCGATCAGATTATCGATTATCTGGGTGATGGGTCGGAGTATGGGGTAGATATTACTTTCTCTGATGAACAAGGTGAGGGACCGTTGGAGACAGCGGGAGGCATTATCAAAGCACTGCCACATCTGAGTGAGACTTTTTTGGTAGTCAATGGAGATATCTGGACGGACTTTCCTTTTGACAATGGGTTTGAACTGAAACCGGATCAGTTGGCTCATCTGATTCTCATCGATAATCCAGAACACAATCCGGCAGGAGATTTCCCGTTGGCGGAATCCGATCAGAAGTATACTTTTTCAGGGATTGGGTATTATCATAAGGCACTTTTTGATTCATTGTCTTACGGGAAACAACCCTTAGCACCGCTGCTGTTTAGGGCATTGGAAACCAAGCAGTTAACTACTCAATACTATTCGGGACAATGGTACGATATCGGTACGCCAAAACGTCTCTATCAGTTGGATCGTACGCTACAAGATCATGATTAGATTGGTTTTTTCTCCTCATTTTTCTCTCTGGGACACCGCATTCTTAGGGTACAGAATTGGGACTCTATATTCTCATAATGATTATCGAACGCAATATGGGCGGGAAAGTAACGGTAGAGAATCATCAATTGGGGGCAAAATTTTGCTTAACCATACAAAAAATAGTAAAAAATTCATAATAATCACACATTTATCACTTTTTTATGTAATCATTAGATATTAACCTGAGTTCGACGGGATATCA
>JACXUN010000203.1 GCA_014763905.1 Campylobacterales bacterium | reverse complement strand
TACTTAGTTATATAATTAAGTAGAGTTTTATTCTGTTGAGTATGTCGACACCATTACTGAGAAGGAGGAAGGCAATGAGTGGGCAAAGAAAAGGGTGGTTTTTACGGATTCTGACAGCACTTTTATATAAAAGGGACAGAAAGCTTCCACAAATTCAAATCAATCTTATGAAGCTCTAATAGTAGGGGTAATAAATTTATTTACTAAATGGGGATCCATTTAGTATTTAAATTTATGGGGCTTCTCTCTTTTAACAGAAGTAATCCACAACTTATTAATCAGAAAATAGATCAAACTTGAGACAAGCAGTGAGTATGGGGCAGTTCCGACATAAAGCGGGAGTAAGATAGTATCCCAATGGACACTGAACCAGTCGAGTGTCAGTTCGATATCCGGCAACTCTTCTTTACCTAAAATAAAATTTCCCGTTTGATACTCCATATAGTACATAAACGGCATGGTGAGCGGGTTACTGAGCCACACCATTGAGATAGCGATTGGTACATTAAATCGCACAAATGGTGTTGTTGCCATCACGGCAACCATCTGAAACGGCATAGGGATAAATCCCCAGAAAAGTCCAATGAGTACACCTTTGGAGATCGATTTTCGATTGACGGAGAGATATTCTCGGGGTATATTATATTTCTCGATAAGTTGATCTATTTTACTGCTATTACTCTTTTTTTTGAAGATCTTTCGGATCATAGATACCTCATGTTTATATATAATCTTTGGGCTTTTTACAAGATTATATATAAATATATTGAAACTTAACGATAAAATAGACACTTTTTTAAAATAGAAAGCGGCAAAGTGATACATTATCTTGACAAAGCGACAATATTAATGTATAAAGCTGAATCATTAAATCAGTTTGGTATAATATAAGGAGATTATGTGATCCCGTTTACGGATGAAGAGTTAAGACCGGTCGTTACCAATCTTTTGGAAAAAGCACGGGTGTGGATTCGAAAAGATGGTGGTGATGTCACATTGATAGATATAAGAAACGGAAAGATTTTTGTCCAGCTTCAAGGAGCCTGTGTCGGATGCGGCAGTTCGGGGACGACCTTGAAGTATGGTATTGAACAAGAGATGAAAAAAATGATCCATCCTGAAATGGTGGTAATCAATGTACCGCATGGATGGGAAGATAAACTGGATCAGTTAGGATAATACATGGCAAAGATAAGCATCAATAGACTCCTTACTAGAGCTGAAGAACAGTTTACAATGGGGATGTATGAGAGTGCTCTTACCACTTATGGATTGCTGCTCAAAGAGTATCCAGCCCATCGAGCAGCTAGAATTGGTGTGTTTTTGTGTGATATCGGACTAGAGAGTGCCGAAGAGGCACAAGCCTTGTTTGATTACTATCAGATTATCAAGTCTGAAGAGGGTGATGCAGAGGAGGTGATGGATAATCTCATCGCAACCCTTGATACCACCAAAGATCAGATCAACATGCTTTTAAAGACGCATGAAGATCGTATCGATTATGAAGAGGGTATCAGCTATGAGGATTTCTTGACTTTTGCAGAAGATCGAGGAGATTTTGGACTAGCATTTCAAGATGTGATGTTCTCGACCAAAGTGATTCTCAAAGGCAAAGAGGAGTATATCGACTTCATTACGCACCTCATAGAGAGCGGATACTCTGAAATGGCGGAACAGTTTTTGGATTCGATGAGCAGTGCATTTGGAAGAAGTCAAGATATTTACGCACTCTATGAAAAACTGGAAAAAAATAAAAGTAAATTATTATAAAGAAACAGTGTGAAGATAGACTATAATAAAGAAGGGTATCGCTATCTAACCGATGATACCGCTGAGATTGCAGAAGGAACGCTGTTTCTCTTGACAGCACAAAATCGAAAATATTTTGAACAACTGGTAGAAGCAGTACCGTATATTCAACCGGAGCAGTTGATTCAAGTATGGGAATTAGAGAGCATCAAGCCGGTCGGTGTAACCGGAACCAATGGCAAAACAACCGTGACCGCAGCGATCTACTCCTTTTTACTCGATTTGGGTGAAAAGGTTGCTCTACAGGGAACACGCGGTTTCTTTGCCAATGAAGAGCGGCTGGAAGAGAAGAGTATGACCACACCTTCAATCTTCCAGACACTTTACCATATGCATCTGGCTAAAGAGAGAGGATGCAGCTATTTTGTGATGGAGGTCAGCTCTCATGCCATCCATCAACAACGTATCGAAGGTATTAAGTTTGCCTTAAAGATTCATACCAATGTTACCAGCGATCACCTCGATTATCACGGGTCGATAGAGGAGTATCGAGCGGTTAAAAGCCAATTTTTTGCCGATGCAACACCCAAACTGCTCAACAAAGACGACATCAAAAATATCACCTACAATCCGGTAAATGCACAAAGTTACGGCGTAGACGAACCGGCGACTTTTAAGGTTCAAGCCTTTTCGCTCAAATACGGGATTACGGCAGGCATTAACTATCTGGGTAAAGAGGCGACTTTTCACTCCCCGATGGTCGGACTCTTTAACCTCTTTAATTTGATGGCTTCGATTGGCGCGACCGTTATCCTTACCGGTAGAGGCATTCAAGAGGTGTGTGATGTGGTGGAAAATTTTGCCGGAGTGGCAGGACGTATGGAGGTGGTAAGTACCCATCCGTTAGTAATTGTCGATTTTGCCCATACCGATGACGGAATGCTTCAGGTACTTGATAGTATGAAAGATAGAGATATTGCTGTCGTATTTGGTGCCGGTGGTAATCGTGATAAGACCAAACGCCCTCGTATGGGAGCGGTGGCAGCAACCTTTGCCAAAAAGGTGTATGTGACCAGTGATAATCCAAGAGATGAAGAGCCGGAGGCAATTATCAAAGATATTTTATCAGGTATCAAAGACCGATCGCATACCCGTGCGATGGTTGACCGGGCTTTTGCGATCCAAGAGGCTCTGCGGGAGCTAAAAGAGGATGAAGTGCTGATGATACTCGGTAAGGGAGACGAAGACTATCAGGAGATCAAAGGAGTTAAACATCACTTTGATGATCGGGAAGTGGTGCGTCTTCTCATGGATCAAAATTAAAAAT
>JACXUN010000202.1 GCA_014763905.1 Campylobacterales bacterium | reverse complement strand
GAGGAGTAGAAGTTTCTCTTTATGAGAAACTTTTATTTTTTCTCTTTGCCCTTTTTGAGATCGATTTTGGCATCTTTTTTCAAGCCTTCAATCTTCTCATCCATAAACTTGTTGAACTTGTCTCGGATGAGATTGGATTTGATCTCCTCTTGAACCTCTTCAAACTTTTTGGCACTTTCAGCTTTTCGATCTTCTAGGTAGATCACATGGTAACCGAATTGAGTTTTAACCGGCTCTTTGGTGAATTCCCCTTTTTTGAGTTTGTCGGCTGCGGCACTAAATTCCGGTACCATTCTATCCAGTGGGAACCAACCTAAATCACCGCCGTTTGGTCCTGATGGTCCGGTTGAGTTTGTCTCTGCCAGCTTAATAAACGCTGTTTCAACATCTTTGGCTTTGACTAACTCTGCGATAATGGCTTTGGCTTCGTCCTCTTTTGCAACAAGGATATGACGGGCTTTGAGTTGAGCCGGTTCGCTATATTTGGATTGGTTTTTTTCATACTCGGCTTTGACATCGGCATCGGTGATGCTTTTTTCAATTTTTTTATTCTCTTGTTCAATCCAGCTCCCAAGAGCCAGCTCTTGCTTCAGCATTTCGAGTTTGGCTTTATACTCAGCGGTATCTTCAACCTTCTGTTTGGCAGCAAATTGGATTAAGAGTTTTCGATTGACCACCATATCGAGTACACGCTCTTGCATATCTGGAGTAAGTAGTTCAAATTCAAGACCCGGTTGTCCTAACGTCTGCTCAATCTCTTCATCTGTAATTGCTTCACCGTTGACGGTTCCATAGTCTGCATAGAGCGTTCCAACAAAAAGTGCTGAAACCAAAGCCATTTTAATAGTTTGTTTAATCATTATTATCCTCAGTTAATTATTTAAATTGAATTATAGTTAAGAAAAGTAAATAAAATATTAATTATTTCTTAACAGTTCTCTAAATTAATCGATTGATATGCGATACCCATCAACGCACACGCACGCTTGATGATTCCCTCAATCGTAAAGCCAAACTTTTCAAAGAGCTGCTCAGCCGGGGCTGAAGCTCCGAAGCTCTCCATCCCGAGTACATCATCGGCATATCGATAGTATTCGGTTCCGGTAGCCGCTTCAACGGCTAATACTTTGGTGTTTGGGTTGATGACACGATTTTTGTACTCGGCAGACTGCTCGTTAAAGAGATCTAAACACGGCACCGATACCACATTGGCTCGGATCCCCATCGGCTCTAAGTGACACGCCGCTTGCAGTGCCGGCATTAGTTCCGATCCGCTTGCCATGAGGGTGAAGTTGGCATCTTCACGCTCTTTGACGATATAGGCTCCATTGGCAACGGTTCCGAAATCACGCTCCGGTTTCAATGTTTGAAGCTTCTGTCGCGAGAGAACAAATCCGTGAGGGGCATTCATCGTTAGAGCGGTTTGCCACGCTGCTACGTTTTCACTGGCATCCGCCGGTCTCCAGACATAGAAGTTCGGCAATGCTCTAAATTGGCTCAAATGTTCGATCGGCTCATGGGTCGGTCCATCTTCACCGACACCGATACTGTCATGTGTCCAGATGAAGAAGTTCTGGATACCGGCGAGTGCCGCGATTCGTGCCGACGGTTTGAGATAATCAGAGAAGACAAAGAAGGTCGCATTAAACGGGATAATCGTACCGTAAAGTGCCATCGCATTAGTAATCGCTGCCATCGAGTGTTCTCGGATACCAAAGTGGAGGTTTTTCCCTTTTGGAAAGTCGCCCATATCTTTAAGCTCCGTCTTATTGGACGGGGCAAGGTCAGCTGAACCACCGATAAAGCTTGGTATCGCTTTGGCAATGGCATTGAGGATTTTTCCGTTACTGTCACGTGTCGCCACCTCTTCTCCGGCGGCGAAAGTTGGAAATTCAATCGCACTGAGATCAGGATTTAAGAGCCGTGCCAACGCCTCATTCTGCTCGATCAGCGGGGCTTGCTTCTGGAGGTGATTCCACTCTTTCTCATAGAGTTCTCCTTGCTCTACCGCACATCTGAATCGTACCAGTACCGCTTCGGGGATATAGAAGGTCTCATCGACCGGGAAATCGGCTTTGGCTTTGGCGGCTTTGATGACATCATGACCAAGCGGTGCACCATGTGTCTCATGTGATCCCTCTAGCTCACACCCTCGACCGATAATGGTATTGGCGATAATGAGGGTTGGTTTGGTCGCAGTTTTGACTTCATTGAGAGCTTTGTCGATATCATCGTAGCAGTGTCCGTTGATCTTTTTGACATCCCACCCTTGGGCGCTAAATCGCATCGCGACATCTTCACTCCATGCGATTGAGGTATCTCCTTCGATGGTGATCTCATTGTTGTCATAGATCATAACGAGATTTTCCAGTTTGAGATGTCCAGCTAAGGCACACGCTTCATAGGAGATTCCCTCTTGGAGGTCACCGTCACCGCAGAGGCAGTAGACTTTGTGGTCGATCAGTTTACAGGTCTCGGAGTTGACATGACTACCCGTATATTTGGCTGCCATGGCAAATCCTACCGCATTGGCGATCCCTTGACCGAGTGGTCCTGTGGTCATCTCTACACCTGGGGTGTGTCCATATTCCGGGTGTCCCGGAGTTTTGGAGTCGAGTTGTCTAAAGGCTTTGAGATCCTCCATGCTGACCTCATATCCCCAAAGGTGAAGTAGTGAGTAGATCAGTGACGAACCGTGTCCACCTGAAAAGACGACACGATCACGGTTGAGCCATTTTGGATTTTTGGGATTGTGTTTGATATGTTCACTCAAAACCACCGCAATATCGGCTAATCCCATCGGGGCTCCCGGGTGTCCTGAGTTGGCTTGCTGAACCATATCGGCGGCTAAAAATCGGATGGTGTTCGCCATCTGTTTACGCATACTGTTCTGCTCTGTCATTGACATCATTGTTTCCTTCAAAATAGATTTAGCAGTACAAAAGAGAATGATTTTATACTAACCTGAGTTCGACGGAGTATTATAGTCACAGAAGCCTAAAAATAGGTAAGATTTAAAAAATCAAAATTCGTAGGACTAGCCGTAGCTAATTCAAGAATTTTATTTTTTGAAGATTGCCTA
>JACXUN010000201.1 GCA_014763905.1 Campylobacterales bacterium | reverse complement strand
CTACGGCTAGTCCTACGAATTTTGATTTTTTAAATCTTACCTATTTTTAGGCTTCTGTGACTATGATATCCCGTCGAACTCAGGTTTTTATGTTAATTTTTGGTATTTTATCGAAACTTTGTGTAAATGATAGTAAAATGACAAGCAATATTTTATTATATATTTTTTTAAACTTTGTGAATAAATAGTGGCAATTTATATAGGAATAGTATGGAAGAAGAGTACGCAGAACATCGAATAATACGTTATAGAAGCAGTATCCTCCTGATTATGTTTATCGGCATTGTGTTGGCTATGCTGATTTTTTTGATTACGGTTTTGGTTACGATCGGTTCAGATCGTCAAGGGGGAACCAAGTATACCGCCAAAGTGGATCCGGCAATTCGTGGTAAAATCGTTTCTGCCGACGGATATACCTTAAGTTACAGTCAAAAGCTTTTCCGTGCGGAGGTGGATACGCGAAGTATTGATCCGAAAAAGCTAGATCTCTTTATCAATCTTTTTAGTATCTATAGCGGTATATCCAAAGAGAAAGTGCAGTCAAAATTCCTCAATAGTCAGGGAAAAAGTATACGCGGACGGATCATTATTAGTGACGATATCGATGTACGGTTGGCGAGTGATTTACAAACCCTAGCACATAAACTCAATCGGTTGAAAGTGTTTCAACCCATTGACAAAAGTCGACCTCATTTGGTATTAGGATTGGATATTGTTCCCGATCATGAACACCGCTATTTTCCGCATAAAGATCTGCTGAGTCCGGCATTGGGGTATGTGCGGGCTCAAGATGTCGGAGGGTATAAATCACCGGTTCCGATAAAAGGACTCGAACAGAGTTATAATGGCTATTTGCAGCCGGATAAAAACGGATTGATCAAAGGCAGACGAGATGTATTAGGAACGGTTATCCGAAGCGGAGAGAGTCAAAAGGTCGATCGGGTAGACGGGATGGATCTCTATCTCAATATTGCGATTGATTTTCAACAGAGTATTGAACAGGCAGTGGATCAGATGAAGCAGCAGATCGGCGCCGAGGAAATTATGGTAGCCGTGATGGATTCTCAGACTGGAGCGTTGATCACTTTGGCAAGCTCGGAACGGTTTGATCCGGGCAATATTCGTCAAAATGAGATCGACCTGCTCAATCCAAACTTCTCCGAATATCTCTATGAACCCGGTTCAGTTATCAAACCCTTAACTTTATCGGTTGCGATGGATCATGAGAAGATTGATCTCAACAAAAAAATTACACTCGGCGGCAAGTATAAAGTCAATAAGAGTTTTACCATTACCGATGACGAATACTTTAAAGCGTTGACCCCTCCCGATATCATTATCTACTCGTCCAATATCGGAATCGCCAAAATCGCATGGCAGTTGTCGGGAAAAGAGTTCTATGACGGATTGCGGAATTTTGGTGTAGCTCAACGCAGCGGTATTGATCTCTCCCGAGAGTTAGAGGGAACACTCAAAGCTCCCTATCTCTTAGATTATCCGGTTTATGGCGGCAGTACCGCTTATGGATATGGGGTGACGGTCAATTTTATGCAGCTGCTCAAAGCTTATAGTGCCTTTAACAATGAGGGAATAATGGTGACACCCAAATTGGTCAATCGATTAACAGATGATCAGGGAAGGTATTTTGACAGTACTAAAGAACAGGTATCGTATAGAGCTTGTTCGGCTCAAACGGCAGCAACGATGAAAGAGATTTTGAAAGATGTCGTAGAGATCGGTACCGGTACGGCGGCTCAGTATGACGGACTCGAAGTGGGTGGGAAGACCGGTACGGCACATATCGTTCAAAAGGGTAAATATGTTGATGAGTATCACAGCAGCTTTTACGGTTTCGTCAATGATGATCAAGGGCATCGCTATACTGTGGGTGTCTTGGTAGTCAAACCGAAGAAGGTCTACTTCGCTTCGCAAACCTCTGCACCGATGTTTTATGATGTAGTCGATACAATGGTGAAATTTAAATACCTTGTACCTAATGAAAAGCTTGCCGCTACGCAGTACAAACGTCGTATCAAGATGCGAGAACGCAGACGAGCCGCTTATATTCGGCAGATACAAGAGTATAATAAAGCACACGGGATAACCAAATAAAGGAATAAAATGATACAAAAATTAAAAAAGTTGACAATAGTTGGTCTGTTACTGGGTCTATTGACGGGGTGTGTGGGCGTTGATCCGCAAGGGCGGGGCTACTCGGTTGCCATTCCAATGGGGGTTATCAATTCGACCTTAGCCGAAAGATTTCCGGTTCGAGAGCAGCTGAGTTATGGTTTAGTGAGCGGTACGTTGCAGGTAGAGAGTCCTAATGTATTGGGGCAATCAGGAAGTGATAAGCTGGGGGTCGGGACATCCTTTAAGTTTACCAACTTCTTGATCCCTAACGGTATCAACGGAACAATTGATTTGGCTTCAGGGGTACGATATGATGCGGCTACCAAAAATCTCTATCTCAATGAACCGATGGTCAATGATATTCAATTCCAAGATTTCTCTCTTGCTAAATATTTGACACCGGAGATGCGTAAGACGATTGGAATGGTTATTGCCGAAACCATTGCCAAAAAGCCGATCTATAATCTCAATAAAAGTAACAGTATAGCAACTGGATTTGTACAAGGAATCGATGTTCGGAACGGTCAGGTCTTTGTGACATTTGGATTATAACATTTTGATTTAGGAATCGTCGGCTTTAGCCACGCTCTATTCGGGGCTGAAGCCTCTGTTTCCTAGGGAGAGCAATCAATTATAGAAAGATGCCAAGGAGAACGTAATTTATGAACAACAAACCAAAATATACCCTCTTTAATAACGCTCGTTATGCGATAGAGGGGTTGATCCATGCGATCAAAACGGAGACATCTTTTAAAATTGAGTTGGGGATTGCTTTGGTTTTTTTCCCGTTGGTCTATTTTTTGCCGTTTGTTTTGATCTATAAATTGGTTTTGGTGATGACTTACTTTATGATTATGATCGCTGAGCTGCTGAATTCCGCCATTGAAAATGTGGTAGATTTGGTGACCAAAGAGAAACGACCGCTTGCCAAAAGTGCCAAAGATATTGGAGC
>JACXUN010000200.1 GCA_014763905.1 Campylobacterales bacterium | reverse complement strand
TAAAAAGGAGCGTATTATCGCCAATATAAATTTGATGATCGATTTTCCCAGCATCTTTCGCTTGGATCAAAATATAAAAGGTTAAAAGCTCAACAATGCAAAACAATATCCATACACTCTTAGACCCTTTGCACTTAGACGATTTAAATAATCCTCTCCATCCTTCAGTCTATGTGGAGCATGAATCTTACAATTTTCTGATTTTACGGTTTCCCATTGCTGATGAGAATGATCAAATCAGTGCATTTTCACAAGGCATTGTCATTACCGATGAAAAAATTTTTCTCTATGAACGAGAAAAAATATTCATACCATTGGAATCAGATTGGGAATCTCTGCATAAAATATTGGATAAATATATAGATCAGTCGTTGGATTTAGTCAACAGCCTTCGAGAACAGATATTGGGTATCGAAGAGACGCTTTTACATAAAACTTTCAAAAAAACCTTTTTACACAACTGGTTTCGTATCCGAAAAGAGCTGGTAGCGATGAATCGGATTTTGATTCGTACCAATTTAATCTATGAACAGTTTTTCCAAAAAAATGAAAAATATTTTACCCCTTATATCCATAGCTTTCATGATCTCTTTGAACACTTAAGCAGAAGCCAACGCTACGTCGATCACGATATCGAAAAGCTCAATACCTTGTATAACTTCTACAGTGCTAGAAATAATGACAGGATGAACGAATCGATCTATCTCTTGACTCTGCTTTCGGCTTTTTCCTTACCGCCTATTTTTTTGGTCGGATACTTCGGTATGAATACCGGAAGTATGCCGTTTACCCAAACCGGCGGAACCATGACTGTCACGTGGTTATTGGTATGGATATCGATGATACTCTTTATGTTTTTCCTCTTTAAAAGGTATAAAAACTAAAAAAAGCGAGTTTTTTAATAAAAAAGCATAAAATTTAACTATATAATATCAGAAAATAGAGAAAGAGTTAAAGGTGAATCGAAAGAGACATATCATAGTAATCTCTCTGTTGCTACTGTTATATCTCTATTTTTATACCGGCGGCAGGAAGCATATCGAGAAGTTGGACTATGGCTTTTATGATTTCACGAGCCAGTTTGTCGGTGTCATTGATAACATGGGTAGTGCTTCTTATACGGTTATCGTTGATATTGATGAGAAGAGCCTGCAACTATTGGGACAGTGGCCTTGGCCGAGAGTGATTGATGCCAAACTGATTGATATGATTCATGCCATGAATCCCTCTGCCATTGGGGTGAATATCCTTTTCTCGGAGAGTGATCGGGTCTCTCCTCTATCGATACAGGCGTTTTATAAAAACTTTTTTGATTTGACGCTCTCCTTTCGGGAAATACCGGATCAGCTCAAAGACAACGACCGACTCTTATCCCAATCGATATACGATTCGGGTGCGACGCTTTCGATCTATTTTAACAATACCCCTTACAGTGCGGAGCATTGTCGAAAACTCTCCTACCAAGATAATCGTTTTGCTAAAAGAGCTATAGAGCTGAATGCCACTTCACTGCTCTGTAATCATGAGAGTATACAAAAAGATGTTGAGCATTTCGGCTTTATTAATGCGTGGAGTGACAGTGACGGTATTTTTAGGAGAATACCGCTTTTTATCAACTATCAAGGAGAAGTTTTCCCCTCTTTTGCATTGGCAACATTATTAAGCTTTGATCAGCAGTTTAAAATCGATGACGGTATGGATACACTGTTGATCAATTTTTCGCAAAAAAAGCCTAAAGTATTTTCAGCGATTGATATTTTAAAGGGTACAGTATCACCCGAGGAGATTCAAGGAAAGATGGTCATTATCGGCTCCTCGGTAGTCGGATTAAATCCTACCTATAGGAGTGCCGATAATCAAAAGATAACCAATAGCATGATTCATGCCGCTGCCATAGATAATCTACTCAATAAACGGTTTATTACCCAGCCTGAGTACTATAAACTACTGAATATGCTATTATCCTTTTTTATCTCGGTGTGGTTGATGATATTTTTTGAAAAAAAACGTTATCTCTCTATTGCACTGCTTTTACTGATAACAGCAAGTATCAGTTTCCTCTGGTTAATCAGTTTCTATATTAACGGGTTCTATATCTCTATTGGTTATTTATGGATGCCGCTGCTTTACTTTTTGGTATTGATCTCTCTTTATCATCTCGATACTCTCAATCAAGAACGGCAGGAGCAAGAAAAACTGTTGATCAGGCAGAGTAAATTTGCTTCGATGGGAGAGATGATTGCCTTGATCGCCCATCAGTGGCGGCAGCCGCTTTCCGTCATTAATGGTATCGTACTCAATATCGATATGGACAGTCGCAAAGGAATCCTTAATCATACACAACTGGATAAATATTTAACAAAAATAGAAGATACCACCGGTTATCTCTCTCGTACGATCAATGATTTTAGCAATTTTTTTGCATCGGATAAAAACATAGAACGATTCTATCTAACTGATGTCGTCACTCAAACATTGCAGCTTATCCCACTGGAGGATAAAATTGATATCCATATCAGCTATAACGAAAAAGAAAATATTCAGATTGCGAGTTATAGATCTGAACTGCTTCAGGCACTGCTGATTATTATCAACAATGCCGTCTATGCTTGTAGACAAAACCTATCGGTTACCAAGGAGGGGCGTATCGCAATCACGGCTAATATCGTACAAAAAAATCTTTTGATCTCTATCAAAGATAACGGAGGCGGTATCGATACCAAAGACCTCAAAAGAATCTTTGATCCCTATTTTACAACCAAAGCAAAACCTCACGGCACCGGGTTAGGACTCTATATCCTCAAACTGATTGTCGAAGACAGCATGAGCGGTAAGGTGATGGTGGATAATCAAGGAGATGGGGCGATATTTATACTTGAAATTCCACTTACTTAAAGCTTTTTAAGGCCTAACTGGTTTATCTTATCAAACTTAGCTTCTTCACAATGGAGATTATCATCATGGAAACCGTTATCGAATTACTCACCAAAGATTAACCTGAGTTCGACGGGATATCATAGTCACAGAAGCCTAAAAATAGGTAAGATTTGAAAAATCAAAATTCGTAGGACTAGCCGTAGCTAATTCAAG
>JACXUN010000199.1 GCA_014763905.1 Campylobacterales bacterium | reverse complement strand
CGTCTTGGTTGGAGATTTAGCCAAAGCGGCATTGGATTTATAAGCGATTTGTGAAACTCTTCAACTTTCCACCGTTTCTGATAGATCATTGAAACCGTAGATAGCGTCAACTATTTTCACATGCTTTCGAGCCTAAAGGGATCGATAGAGTCGTTGTAACGTCAGAAACGCTACTAACGCTTGAAGCCCAACAAAATGCATTGTTTATTTTAGGTGAGCGAAAAAGCTTTCGTTATTTGAGAGGTGAAACCGGCAGTCCATCTAAAGGTAAAAAATCAAAACGTTATTTTTTATTGGAACGAGGATCGGTTATCTATGCGTCTGATATTGAAAAACTTGTATCACATTTACATCAACCCCACCTGCAAAAAGCAGGTATCAACCATTTTATAACCATCAAAGGAGATAAATAATGTTCACCAATCACCTCTATATCATCAACTCAATTACCCCGATGCATGTCGGTAGCGGAGATGCCAATTTTGGTCTCATCGATAAACAAATCCAGCGTGATGCCATTACCGGATATCCTACAATCCATAGCTCTTCTCTCAAAGGGGCTTTGAGAGAGTACACTATCCATAAATGCGATATGACAAACAAAACGGCAGAAGAAAAAAACAACTTCATTGCAAATATTTTTGGCGACAGTGACAAGAATGGAAAAATTCGCTTTATCGATGCGCATCTATTGAGTGTCCCATTTCGTTCCGATGAAGCTCCTTATTATATGTGTACATCGCCTAAAGCTATTGAACAATTGATTGATTTGGCTGCAATACTGGGTATATCGTTGCCCAATACAGAAGCTCTCCGTCAATTCACAACGACAGACGTCGCTACAGCATTAGTTCGCTCAGGGAAACCGATGATCGAAGAGATCCAAGCTTCGTCTTCCAATGAGCTTAATTTCGATGTTCTTGAAAATCTCATAGGGGCACCTGCTGCACTCGTTAGTGACGTTATGTTTGATGAGATGCTCAAAAACTTACCTGTAATAGCGCGTAATGCACTTGAAAATGGAGAAAGCAAAAACCTTTGGTACGAAGAGGTTGTTCCGAGAAAAAGTAAATTTTTTACAGTTATCTCCATACCCACTTATCTGGATCATAACGACAGCTCAAAACTGCTCAATACCTTCAATCAATTCCGAGAATATTTGAGTGACAAAGATACGATTCACATAGGTGCTAATGCTTCAATAGGGTATGGAATAACAACATTCAAGGAGATTGGCAATGAATAAGCGCATTGAATCATTCATCCCTAAAGCACTTGAGGCGATAGAATCGTTGGGCATTTCAAAAAGTGGTCGTGTCCCAAAAGAGTATAATGGATACATTGCATCATTTGGTGCAAGTGTCCGACAAGCGGGTTTGTTGGCAACGATTTTGTTTTATGATAATGCCAACTCGAACGCTCAAGAAGATCGCACAAAAGTGATCCGTGCACTTGAAGCTATTACGGGGGACAAACTCGATAAAAATACCAAAAATACTCCAGCTTTACGTACCAAAGTTGAAGATGCCGCAATCGCATTAAAACTGGCATTGCGAACCTATAAACTTGTAAAGGAGTGATGTATGGGCAACGCAAATATGGGGTGGCTTTTTTATAAAAAAATGTACGCCAAAGGGGATGATGCCACCCATATCGAAGCAACAATGAACGATTTGCTCAAGATAAATGAGATCGAAGAAGAGATGTTAGATGTTTATCATACATTTAATCTTGAAACTATCTATCCTGGGTTGCTAATCGGAAGTGGATATCCTCACGGACTCGGTGTCGATTCGGATGCCAAAATAGGATTTTATTTCGACCATACAACCGGTTTGCCAACTATCCCTGGAAGCTCGATCAAAGGGACTCTCCGCTCGCTTTTTGGTTGCAATCAAAAAGAGCACTATCCCGAAGCAAAAAAAGAGTTTATTCGAGGCTTATTGGGAAAACCCGAAATTGATGTCGATGCTCTTGTGGCTGAAATTTTTGAAGGGGTTGATCCGAAAACGGCTAAGCCACTAGGAATATACCAACGAGATCGTTTTTTAGAAGCACGTATTGTGAAAACATCGGGGCGATTATTAAGAGATGATTACATCACTCCCCATAAAGAGCCATTAAAAAATCCGGTTCCGATTCGGTTTATCAAGGTGTCACCTGGGGTAGAATATCAGTTTTCATTCATCCTCAACGATGGGATGATTACGGCGGATGAAAAATTAAAACTTTTTTTCCAATTGCTTCAATTTCATGGTATCGGTGCCAAATCCAACGTCGGTTATGGACAATTTGCAAGAGTGGATGAGGCGCAGTTCGATAGGGCTCAAAAGAAAAAACAAGATGCACTCAACGAGATGGCTGAGAAGAGACGTGCAGAAGCTGCGAAGGCTGCACGAGAAGAGGAGCTGAAAAATCTACCTCCTGAAATGGCGATTTTTGAGACAGAAAAAGAGGATATGCCAGCATTGATTAAAAAACTTAACAATAAAGAGTTTGATGCTGATATGATTATTCCATTGGCAAAACTCGTAAAAGCTGAGCTACAAAAAAATCCCAACACATGGGAAAAGGCAAAGAAAAAAGCGCTTGATCGGAAATTAGTCATCGAGGAGATCTTGAAATAAATGTTCACACAACCGCTTGAAGATATCGTTAAGATTTAACTCAGCCCAATGAGAGAGTTGAAAGCCAAAAAAAAGAGCAATTTGAGAACTTTTTATAAATCTTCGGTAAAATAGGGATTCTAAAGATCTTTGACAATTTATTGTCAATCTTAGATGCCCAAAAACAGGGTGTAGCTCGCCATCTTCGGCGGGTGGTAATTTCGAGACATCCAAACCCCTTCTTGAACAAATGTTATATTATTGTAGCTCGCCATCTTCGGCGGGTGGTAATTTCGTAGAGCCAAAGCCGTAAAGAAAAAAGCAAACTGCTTTGCTTTTTTTAGGCGACGCGCCAAAGCGATGTGCGAAGCACCGCACGGCAGTGGTAATATGGTAGAACAATTTGTTAGACTTTGCCCGCAACACGCGGAGCGTGTAGTAGCCCTTGTGAGATCGGTTCTTCGCTAGCGGCGAACATCGATCTCCCGCTACGAGCTAAAAACGACAAGCAGTT
>JACXUN010000198.1 GCA_014763905.1 Campylobacterales bacterium | reverse complement strand
CTTCTGTGACTATAATACTCCGTCGAACTCAGGTTAATATATTATATATAGATCATAAAAATGGTGCAATAAATTGTATCCTACGGGTCTACCAACATATTGACCATCAACGCGATTACTGTATCTTTCTGTTGCGGTAGGCTTTTGGCGGTCATCAGAGCCAAAGTGACAAGGCGTTATCGTTGATCTTAGCTTCGCCGTTGGTACGGAAGAGCATCCGATTTTTTGCAAAAAAGAGGATAAATAGAAATGCTCCGATCCGTTTGTTGCCGTCGACAAAGAGGTGGTCTTTGATAAATATAAACCCTTTGGCTACTCTACTTAAAAGCAACTAAAAAGTACAATTCACCCCATGAAAACAACAACTTATATAGAAACCTTAAAACACCCGGTTGTAGGGCGTTTGACACTGATACAGTTTATCTCCTACTTCGGCTCATGGTTCTCTCAGGTTGCTCTTGCCTCCATGATGGTTGAGTATGGTGCGAGTGAGATGATTATTGCCTATCTTTTTATGATGGTAATGCTGCCGGCAATTCTATTGGCTCCGATTTCGGGATATATTATCGATCGAATCGATTTCAAAAAGCTTATGACCGTTCTGCTATTGGTAGAAATTGCTATGACCCTGCTCTTTATGACCGTCAATTCTCTGGATATGGTGGGATGGTTGATGCTCTTTTTGTTTATCCGTTCGTTGGCTTCCTCAACACTTTTTTCGGCAGAGATGGCACTCTTTCCGAAAATACTAGAAGGTGAAACACTTAAAAATACCAATGAAATCCACTCTATGGTCTGGGCGGTCTGTTTCGCAGCAGGGATGGCACTCGGTGGTATCGTAACACACTATTTGGGATATGATCTCACCTTTTTGATCGATGTCATTCTCTATGTGATCGCTTCGTTTATCTTGATCGGCCTCAAACTCGATCTCAAACCGATCGAACATACTGAAACGGCTATCGAGATGATGAAAAGCGGATTTGTCTATCTCAAAAATCACAAAAAACTGATGCACCTGATTTTGTTACACTCCTGTATCGGTTTCAGCAACTTCGATACCTTGGTGACACTCTTGGCCGACTATCACTATAAGTATGTCCTAGCCGTGCCGTTAGCGATCGGCTGGATTAATGCCAGTCGTGCCGTTGGTTTGACCATCGGTCCGCTGCTCTTTAGCAAATACATTCATGCCCATACACTACACTTCTATTTGGCAATTCAAGGGGTATTGATCATCCTCTGGGCATGGGTACAGCATGTTTATAGCTACTCGGTGATCGGGATATTTTTCCTCGGACTGCTGATGACTACCCTCTGGTCATATACTTATTATCTACTCCAAAGAGAGATAGAAGTTAAATTTTTGGGACGGGTCATTGCCTATAACGATATGATTTTTATGGTGAGTAATATCGGGATCACCTTCTTTGTAGGGTATGCTGCGGAGTTGGGTATGGAGTTGAAGTATATTACAATGATTATGGGAAGTGGATTTATCGTAACCGCACTTTACTATCGATGGTTTAAAAAGCGATATCATCTATCAGTGTGATTTTCAGTCACACTGACGTGATAAAGAGGTTTACTTGGATTTTAGTGATAAAGATGGGAGAGACGGCATAATCCGAGTTAAAATACTGATTGACTAATGGTATACTCTTCTTTCTCTACCAAATCTTTAACCCAAATTGTCCCATTTTTTAATTCATCTTCACCGATAACGGCACAGTAACGGGCATTGACTCTGTCCGCTCCTTTGAGGTGAGCTTTGAGTTTTTTGGGTTCATACTCTACCTCCACTTTATTTGTTAACCGTTTTTTGGAGGCTAGTGGAAATAGGGCATCAATCGCCTCTTGATCCATAGCTCCCAGATAGTAGCCTTCTCTATTGACTTCCGGCATTTTGACGATACCCATAATCCGTTCGATTCCTAATGCAAATCCTACGGCAGGTGTTGCTTTACCATCCAAAAATTCTACCAGTTTGTCGTAGCGGCCGCCACCGGCAATCGCCGATTGCGCTCCAATCTCGGAACTGACAAACTCAAAGGCGGTTTTGTTGTAGTAGTCGAGACCTCGTACCAAATTGGTATTGATCGTATAGTCGATATTTGCCGTTTCAAGCAGTTGGGTAAGTTTTTTCATATCATTATCACAACTGTCGCAGAGGTTATCAATGAGTTTCGGAGAATCGGTAAGGAGCGATTGACACTTCTCATTTTTGCAATCCAGTACTCGAATCGGATTGGTGCTGATCCGTCGATTACAATCTTCGCAGAGATCATCTTGACACTCTGTTAGAAAATTCACCAAGTTCTGTCGATAGGTAGGCATACACTCCGTACATCCCAGTGAGTTGATCTCCAACTTATATCCAATTCCTAGAGCCGAAAAGATATCCCCGATCATCTGGATAATCGTAAAGTCTTCATATACCGAAGCCTCGCCGAAACTTTCACATCCAAACTGATGAAATTCACGTAAACGCCCCTTTTGCGGACGCTCATATCGGAACATCGGTCCGTAGTAATAGAA
Organism: Campylobacterales bacterium; assembly: GCA_014763905.1. Taxonomy (GTDB): domain Bacteria; phylum Campylobacterota; class Campylobacteria; order Campylobacterales; family Sulfurovaceae; genus UBA1140. The sequence goes on along the minus strand of JACXUN010000198.1, from coordinate 606 downwards.
CTTAAATTTCTCATTTTGCCGTCTATCCAGTTTAGCTTGGACAAATGCCCGTACGACACCGGCCGTTCCTTCTGGACGCATACAGACATCATTTCCCCCTTTGTCCTCAAATTGATACATCTCTTTTCCCACGATATCAGAACTTTCTCCGACAGAGCGTTTAAAAAGTTTGGTCTCTTCTAGGATGGGTGTTTCGATATAGTTGTATCCATATTTTTTAGCAATGCCGATAGCAGTGGTGACAATATGCACAAATCGTTGGCTCTCCTCAAAAGTTAAATCTTTCATTCCACGAAGTGCGTTGATCATATAGGTTCCTTGTTTAAAATCTTGCGAATTATACAGTCAATTTGATTAGAGGCTCTATGCGTTTGGGATATCTCTTATCACTCCACCGTCCGTACTCCACTCGCACACTCAGATAGCTGCTACCGCTCCCCTGAACCACCCCTTTTAACGGCGTAACATCGTAGTAACCTGAGTTCGACGGGATATCATAGTCACAGCTTTACGAGGTTTCCCATAGGCTGCGTTAGATTTTTTTGAATTAGCTTTAGCTAGTCCTGCAAAAATCTGCCTTACCTATGAAAAACCTCGTAAAACTGT
>JACXUN010000197.1 GCA_014763905.1 Campylobacterales bacterium | reverse complement strand
AATACGAACTTAATACTCAAAAGATATAATTTTTAAATTTTTATGAAATTAGGAATCGAAAGCTTTAGCTTCGCTCTCTTTGGGGCTAAAGCCTTTGTTTCCTAATCAGGAGAATCATGCATATGAAAAAAGTTTTTATGGTTATGGCTATAGCTCTCTCTTTTATCTCAATCAATGCCGATGAGATGTTTTCTAAAGTCGCTTCGGGAGAGCCGACATTGATTCAAGAGGGAGCCAAAAAGCAGTGGTGTCCGGTTTGCGGTATGTCGTTGAAGCTTTTTTATAAAACCTCTCATGCGGTAAACGAGAAGCAGTTCTGTTCGATGCGTTGTCTACTGGTCGATATGGAAGAACATAATGTCAGTTTGGATGCCGTACAGGTGGTGGATTCTCAGACCGAAAAGCTGATCCCTGCCAAGAGTGCCTTTTATGTGGTCGGTTCGGAGATCGAAGGAACCATGAGTGAGGTCAGTAAATTGGCTTTTGGTGATAAAAAAGATGCTGAGGCGTTTATTGAGGAGTATGACGGGGAGATCATGACGTTTGAAGCCGCATTGGAGCAAGCCAAACGCTCCTTGGCAAACGATATGGCTATGGTGCAAGCCAAAAAAACAAAGCAAGTCTATCCAATGGGAGAAAAAATCTTCACCAAAATGTGTCAACATGATATTAATCTCACTCAATACCATGCGATCAATGAACTCAAAGCCGCTCTCAAAGATAAACAACTCTGTAAAACACTCAATCCGATGCAGCATCAAGCGGTATCACTCTATCTCTGGGAAGTGAAACGTGTTGAAGGATTAAAAGGGGGTATTGAGATTGTTCATGTTGAAGAGGGTGAAAAGTGTCCGGTTTGCGGTATGTTTATTTACAAATACCCTAAATGGGCAGCTCAGATTTTTTATAGAAACGAGCATTTCTCTTTTGATGGGGTGAAAGATATGATGAAATTTTACTTCTCTCCAAGAAAATGGGGGAAATATGAGGATCTGAAGCTGGAAGGTATTTCTAAAATTCTGGTAACCGATTACTATAGTCAAAAGGCAATCGATGGGCGAAAAGCTTACTATGTAATCGGTTCGGATGTATTGGGCCCGATGGGGCATGAGCTAATCCCATTTGCCCAAGAGCGTGATGCACAAACCTTTATGAATGATCATCATGGAAAAAGTATCGTAACTTTTGATACAATTACCGTAGAAGAAGTTTATGCGTTAGATCAATAAATATCATTGAAAATGATGGAAAATCGTAGGGTGGGCTTCAGCCCACAATTTGTTCAAGAGTTTTGGATATTTTTTTCGTTGGCTAAAGCCAACCCTACGGGTTTTGGAATATCCTTGGAGTCTAACGCACCAAAATAGAGGAGCTTGATGCATCGCAAAAGTGTACGTCTGTTTTATCTGTTGATAGGGTTATTGCTCTTACTTGTACTGGAAACGGTATATTTATTAATGACGCAAAGTTCTGATGCCCAAACAGACCGGCAAAAAGCACAATTTGTCACGCTGGTTGGTCTCCCCGATTTGGCTCTCGTGACCGAAACTTTCTCCATACGACATCGCAGTCTAACCGATATCTTTTCCCTCTATCGGGAGGATGCGAGTTTAAGAGAATATTTTCCTACTACCTTTACCTACACTGTATCGCCGCAACAGGAGAGCCGATGAAGATTAATCGTTATCTGATTGAGTTTGCTATTAATGCCTTGCTCCGTTCCAAAACTAAAAATATCTTTATAATAGTTGTTTTTACACTGCTCACCATGCTATTAACGTCAGTCTTTTTAATTACCGGTTCGATTAAACATGAACTGCAAACGACAGTGAATGCTCTGCCGCAAATCACGGTGCAGAAGATCAAAGCTGGGCGGCACTATGATATCGATATCTCGGTAGCGGATAAGATACTCACCATCACCGGAGTCAGCAGTGCCGTACCGCGGGTGTGGGGATACTACTATTTTGCCAATGCGGGTGTGAACTTTTCGGTTATCGGGATTGAACCCTATGCGGAGCAGTACAAAGCATCGTTTGATCAACTGGTAGAGCAGTATGATTTTGATGCTTTGGCGAGTCAAGAGGGGATGGTGATCGGGCAGGGGGTTTATGAGGTGATGCGTCAAAGTTTTTATGATCACTACTTCAACTTTATCCTTCCCGACGGACAGCTCAAAAAGATGATGATAGCCGGAGTATTCAACGAAGCAACCGCACTAGAGTCCAATGATATTATCTTGATGCCGACAGAGGAGGTACGGGAGATATTTGCCATGAAAGCCAATCAAGCCACCGATATCGTCGTGACTGTTCCCAATCCCGAAGAGATCGATACCGTAGCGTCTAAAATCAAGATGATCTACCCCGATACCCGGGTCATTACTCGTGCCGATTTGGAAGTGAGCTATCAAAATATCTTTGACTATAAAGGCGGTGTATTCTTGGCTCTCTTTGTGGTGGCTCTTTTTACCTTTTTTATGATCATCTATGATAAAGCAAGTGGATTGAGTTCAGAAGAGAAACGTCAGATCGGTATCCTCAAAGCGGTCGGCTGGCGTGTCGATGATGTCCTCAAAGAGAAGTTTTACGAGGCGTTTATCGTTTCATTCTCAGCTTATCTTTTGGGAATTATCTTTGCATTGGGGTTTGTCTATCTCCTGCAAGCTCCGCTATTACGTAATATCTTTGAGGGGTATTCGCAGCTGCGAACGACATTTGAACTGCCGTTTGTTTTGGATATACAGACACTCTTTTTGGTTTTTTTCTTATCGGTTCCGATCTATTTGGCAGCGACGATTATCCCGGCATGGCGGGCTGCGACGCTGGAAGTCGATGAGGTGATCCGGTAAAAATTGTATTTGGATGATACAAAAAATAAATAGAATGTTACTGGATAAATTAAAACAAAAAGACTCTATAAGTTCATATAGAGAACATCCCTCTTTACTTGGTAAAAAAGAACTCAAAGTTGAAAGAAAGAGAGTATAGTTGATGCAAAAAAACTAAAAATCCGAAACAGCACAGCTGAATTCCTAATCTTCACTTCTCAAAATGGAGAGGATAGTATAGAGGTCAAAGTAGCTGATGAAAATGTGTGGTTGACACAGAAGCTATTGTTGAATTGTATGGCAAATTCGGAAATTCC
>JACXUN010000196.1 GCA_014763905.1 Campylobacterales bacterium | reverse complement strand
TTGAATTAGCTTTAGCTAGTCCTGCAAAAATCTGCCTTACCTATGAAAAACCTCGTAAAACTGTGACTATAATACTCCGTCGAACTCAGGTTAATATGCTATGAGGAGTATGGAGTAACTCTTTTTGTCCATAACCCGATATCTCGCAAAGCGTGTGGTTACAGAACAAAATATTTCCCCGTGTATCTGTCCGACTAATCGTAATATCTTGATCCGATAAACTAATTTTGTTATTTGAGGAAACTACGGCTTTTTGGTAATGATTTATAGGAACATACATCTTGCAACACTCCTTTCTTTAAAATATATATGTAATAATTATATACAATTTTTCTTAAAAAATAACATAATTTGTTTAAAACACATAATGTTACTATTGTTTTTTGTTATTTATAAATATTTTTTGGAGAAGGATTAAAGAGAGAAGAACTTCTCATCCAAAAGATGAGAAGTTGTAGAAAATAGACGGTTTATTTAGATAAAACTTCTTTAACCGCTTTACCGATTTCTGCTGGAGAAACAACCACTTTTACACCGGCTGCTTCGAGTGCTGCCATTTTTTCAGCTGCGGTTCCGGCACCGCCGCTGACGATAGCTCCGGCGTGTCCCATTCTCTTCCCTTTAGGAGCAGTTTGACCTGCGATGAAGGCTACAACCGGCTTCGTGATATTCTCTTTGATGTAAGCGGCTGCTTGAATCTCAAGATCTCCACCGATTTCACCGATCATAACGATCGCTTCGGTTTCCGGATCTGCTTCAAACATTGGCAACAATTGCTTATAGCTTAGACCAATAATTGGATCTCCACCGATACCGACGGCTGTCGTGATACCAAATCCTTCATTACATACTTGGTTAGCACCTTCATAGGTTAGCGTTCCAGACTTAGAGATTAGTCCTACGTTTCCTTTTTTGAAGATCATACCCGGCATAATTCCGATTTTACACTCTTCAGCCGTAATGATTCCCGGACAGTTTGGTCCGATGGTCATCATGCCATGCTTTTTGGCGTGAGCTTTTGCTGCTTGCATATCACGTACCGGAGCACCTTCTGTGATGATAACCGCTAACTCAATACCAGCCTCAGCTGCTTCCATAACCGCATCGGCTACGAATGCCGGCGGAACAAATACCATCGATACCGTTGCACCGGTTGCTTTAACCGCTTCGGCTACGGTATTAAATACCGGTTTACCTAAATGCTCTTGACCACCTTTATTTGGGGTGACTCCACCAACGATGTTGGTACCGTATGCGATACACTGCTCAGCGTGGAATGTACCTTCACTTCCTGTAAAACCTTGAACGATGACTTTGGTATCTTTGTTTACTAAAATTGACATTCTTTTTCTCTCCTTACGCTTTTTTTGCTGCTTCTACGGCTTTGGCTGCACCATCTGCTAGGTCAGTTGCTGCAATGACGTTAGCGATGTTGGCATTTTTTAGAATCTCTGCTGCCTCTAGTGCATTGGTTCCATCCAAACGTACGACAACTGGCACATGTACATCTACCATTCTGGTTGCTTCCAAGATACCATTGGCGATTCGGTCACATCGTACGATACCTCCAAAGATATTAACGAAGATCGCTTTGACTTTTGGGTTTTTGAGGATGATTTCAAATCCTTTTGCAACCGTCTCGGCATTGGCTTTACCTCCGACATCAAGGAAGTTCGCCGGTGTTCCACCCATATAGTTGATGGTATCCATTGTTCCCATTGCCAAACCGGCACCGTTTACCATACATCCGATTTCACCATCAAGAGCGACATAGCTGAGTCCGTACTGGCTTGCTTCTCTTTCATCCGGATCTTCTTCTGTGATATCTCTCATATCTTCAATATCCGGGTGTCTTCCTAGTGCAGAGTCGTCAAATCCCATTTTTCCGTCAAGTGCCAAGAACTCACCGGTTCCGGTTTTGATTAGTGGGTTGATCTCGATCATTTCCGCATCGTTATCCATATAAACTTTGAAAAGCTTTTGTGCAAAATTGATGATGTTTTTTTGCTCATTTTTATCAGTGATACCGAGTCCAAATGCCAATTCTCGTCCGTGGAAACCTTGGAAACCGATTGCCGGATCAACTGCAACTTTAATGATTTTTTCCGGAGTCTCTTCCGCCACTTTCTCAATCTCCATACCACCTTCAGTAGAAGCCATAATTACCGGCATCTCTTTGGCACGATCAAGTACCACACCAAGGTAGAGCTCATCTTGGATATCAGCTCCCTCTTCGATGTATACTTTGTTGACTACTTTTCCTTCTGGACCAGTTTGGTGCGTTACCAATGTCATGTGGAGAATTTCACCTGCCAACTTTTCTACTTCTGCTATTGACTTAGCGAGTTTTACACCACCACCAAGTCCTCGACCACCAGCATGAATTTGAGCTTTAACTACCCAAATATTTCCACCCAGTTCATGGGCAGCTGCAACTGCTTGTTGTGGCGTGTTTACCACAATACCTCGTGGAGTAGGTACGCCATATTTTGCAAAAATCTGTTTTGCCTGATACTCATGAATATTCATTCGGACTCCTTTTATTTAAATAAAGATTGCAACAATTATACGCACTGGGAAAATAATGTGTAATTAATTGCATCATAATTTAGGAGAACTTTTGCATTGTGCTTACTTTTTACACATTAGAAAATGAAGCCACTATTTTTCAACGCATTGTAATCTGTTAACTTTTGCTTTGATGTGTAAAAAAGTATCAAGTTACCGATTTAAATGAAAAGATTAATTTTAGCACGCTTCTAACCAAGCAATTACATAAATAGTGCTATTATATGAATTATTTATCTTTAATATAAGGAGATTCGATGTCAATTAATGCAACAGCCAACGTAAGAATGGAAGAGGGGTATATGCGGGCGATCATTCAATATGATGATCCGGCATTCAAATCTGAAATTTGTAAAGCCATTAGCGTACTAGAGAAAGAGTTAGATATCTATCCTGAGGTGATACACCGAAGAGATAGTGATAAGCGGGGATTTACTACCGTAGAGTTTTCGGGAGATGATTATATGTGTGATAGAACCTGCGGTGAGTTTATCGAAGGTCTGTTTTGCAAAGTAGGCATTAAAGAGTGTATTAAAGACTAGAGTTTGCAAATTAGGAAGTGATGTCTAGTCTCGTTATGCGGGACTAAAG
>JACXUN010000195.1 GCA_014763905.1 Campylobacterales bacterium | reverse complement strand
ATAAAGAAGAGGTGCGAGATAATTCGGTTTACTTCCAATAGAATGGTTCGGATCACTTGGGCTCTTCGCGGAGCTTCGATACCCAAAAGCTTCTCAACGGCTAATGCATACGCATAGTTGTTAGCGGTGGATGCGATATAGTCCAATCGATCGGTTGTCGGCAAGAACTCATTATAAGTCATGTTCTCCGCCATCTTCTCAATCCCTCGGTGAAGATATCCGATATCCGGATAGGCTTTCACCACCTGCTCACCGTCAAGCTCCAACATCAATCGTAACTGACCGTGAGCCGATGGGTGCTGAGGGCCGAAGTTGATCACCATCGTGTTGTCGTCACGCTCGAAGTTTAGGTTTTCAAAAAATGGAGATAATTTATTTGGTTGTTGCATATTACTACTCTCCCTCTACTTTCTTTTATCCAACTGTTTTTGAGACTTATTATAGTTAACAAGGAATGTCTCACTGTACTCAATTGGGGTTTCCGGCTCACCTGCACTGATATCGGCACCGAACGGTACCTCATGTCCGACACGTGAGAATCGTTTGGTATCATATCGATGAATCTGTGCTTGATCTCGAATCTCCGGTCCGATTGCCTCTCGTGCCTCTTTACCGAAAATCTTATCGACCTCATACCATGCCGCAAACTCATCACCATGCAATGGATAGGTTTTGAGTAACGGATGCCCTTCCCAGTCATCGGGCATAATAATCCGCTTCATAAACGGATGGTTGTTTGCTACGATACCAAACATGTCAAACATCTCACGCTCGGAGAAATTGGCTGATTTGTAGAGTGGCACAACCGACTCAACCGCGTATCCTTTCTCTACTCGACAAATAACTCGCATTCGCTTTCGCTCTTTGAGGTTGAGGAGTTGATAGAAGACCTCGAATTTTCCGTCACGTGCCAAATAATCAACCGCACTCATCTCACTTAGCATGGCATAATCACACTGATCTTTGAGAATTTCAATCGTTCGGTAGTTGTCTTCCGGCTTCACTTCCATAACCATCTGTCCCAACTGGATAAAAGAGTCGATCACCGTGATCTCAGCCTCAACTGCAGCCAACTGCTGAGCAAAAATCTCATCACTGCTTACCGCTTGTTTCGGTACGCTCGGTACGACATGAAATCGATCCGTATAGTAGGCTCGTTTCTGTACGTTATCTTTGGGTGTATATTTTCTCATTATATCAACCTTAGATTTTGTTTGGTATTTTTCTTCATATTAGCAGATTCCCGTCGAATCTTCTTCTGAAGCATCATCAACGCATACTGCAATGTTTCCGGACGCGGTGCACACCCCGGCAGATAGATATCTACCGGTACGATTCGGTCAACCCCTTGTACCGTTGCATAAGTGTTGAACATCCCTCCGGTATTCGCACATGAACCCATAGAGATAACCCATTTCGGCTCAGTCATCTGATCATACAGTCTTCGTGCAAACTCTGCGTGCTTTTTAGAAAGCGTTCCCGCCAAGATCATAACATCCGATTGTCTTGGAGAAGCCCTAAAGATCGTTCCGTATCGGTCGAAGTCAAAACGGCTGCCCCCCGATGCCATCATCTCAATCGCACAACAGGCGAGTCCATAGGTCAACGGCCAAAGTGAGTTACTTCGTCCCCAGTTTACCAAATGATCGACCGTTGTCAATGCAATCGGTAATCCAGCCGAGCTGGCATAATTTACTTGATGCTGTGCCATTCAAGTGCTCCTTTCTTCCATGCGTAAATAAATCCAATTGCCAAAAGCAAGATAAAGAGAATCATCTCTGCAAATCCAAACCAGCCAAGCAGTTTAAAATCAATTGCCCATGGGAACATAAAGATAATCTCCACGTCAAACAGAATAAACAAAAGTGCAATTAGATAGAACTGCGTCGAAATCGTGTTCGGCTGTTTGGTTACCTCAGGTCCACACTCATAGATTGTCAGCTTCAACTTTTCCGTGTCAAGCTTCGCCAATTTTCTACTTATAAATCGTGCGGCAAATAGCGTCGCGTTAAACGCCACTACCGTCACGACAAACAAGAAGAAAATACCGAAATAAGGGTGATCGTTAATCACATGAGTCATCAGAACTCCTTTGTTAAGATGTTATTCTCTGTCATAAACTTCCATGGTTGATGATGGAATTTTGAAGAATATTAGACTTATCTTAGCAAAAAAGAGATTAAATAGATTGTGGAATTATAGTGGTTTACGGGTATCCAGAGACTTTGTAACCAAGTGTTACAATAGGGTCGGCAGAATTCATTCAAAGCTATTCATGCAACAAGTCAATAACGGGAGGGAAAGTGCCTTATTTTGGCATATTTTCCTCTTAAAGTGTTCCCGTTTGTAGCATTTAAAAGGGCTGGGCAAGCTATTTCATCATCCCAAAAGGATTGAATCCACCCATCATTCCCATGGCTTGAGATTTTTTATTATCCTCTACCATTTTCGTTACATCATTGACTGCCGACATGAGTAAAATTTGAAGCGACTCTTTATCCTCTAAGAGTGAATCATCGATGCTGATATCGATAATCTCACCGCTTCCATTTGCCGTCACCTCGACCATCCCGCCGCCGGCTTTGGCGATGAGTGTTACCGATTTGGCTTGCTCTTCCATCTCTTTGGCTTTGGTTTGTATCTCTTCGAGCATTTTACCCATTTTGCTCATATCTAATCCATCAAACATTATTGCAGACCTCTATACTGTTGTGCAATCGTGTTGTCATCATTGAGGATAACGATTTTTGGTTCATAGCTTTCTGCCTCTTCTTCGGTCATGGAAGCATATGCGATAATGATAATTTTATCGCCGACATGGACTTTTCGTGCGGCAGCACCGTTGAGACACATCTCTTTTTTACCACGCTCTCCGGCGATGATATAGGTAGCAAAACGCTCCCCATTATTGATATTGACAATTTCAATCTTTTGTCCGACTCGCATATGAGCAGCATCAAGTAACTCTTGATCAATGGTAATCGAGCCAACATAATTAAGGTTTGCCTCGGTTACGGTTGCTCTGTGAAGTTTACTATATAGCATAGTAATATTCATTCATTTATCTCCATTATTTCTTTTTGTCACACTAATTATATCAAGTTTTAGTGTTGCTCTTTATTAGCACATAAATAACTTTAAATTTACATTTTATTTTTAAAATATTTTTTTAAGT
>JACXUN010000194.1 GCA_014763905.1 Campylobacterales bacterium | reverse complement strand
TATCAAGGGTTTTATCGCTTTATTACAAAGTATACATCATCAACGATTTTAAGAATATTTGTAGACTTTATAAAAATTGACTAATTTTTAGAGGTGCCCATAACTTAATAACCTGAGTTCGACGGGATATCATAGTCACAGAAGCCTAAAAATAGGTAGTAGGACTAGCCGTAACTAATTCAAGAATTTTATTTTTTGAAGATTGCCTATTTTTTTAGGCTTCCCTTCGGGCTTTACGAGGTTTTCCGTATGCTTCGCCAAATTTTTTTTGAATTAACTCGTTAGTCCCGCAAAAATTTGACTTTGCCTACAAAAAACCTCGCAAAGCTGTGACTATGATATCCCGTCGAACTCAGGTTTATACGAAAGTATAACCAAAAATAAATGGGATTTTCTTTTAGAATGAGAATCCCAGCACCGTCATGTCGTCTAGTTGTGCCTTGGTTCCGGAAAATGTTTCTATTTCACCCTGAAGTATTTGGTACTGTTCCATCAGTGATTGTTCGTGATGTGCCAATAAAAATGCTTCAAATCATTTGGAACCGAATCGGGTACCATCTTCACCCTCTTGATCCAATAGACCATCCGTTGCAAAATAGAATTTGGTATCCGCCGTGACCGGAATCGTATACTCGGTAAACTCTTGTTTCATTGGTGTACGCTCAAAACAAACCCCTTTGCGATCTCCTTTATAGTAACCTGAGTTGAATCTCACCACGGTTATCGGAGTATCGTTCATACACGATATTATTTTTGGACGCAAGTCTATCTTTTAAATTTTTGGAAATAGGGGGTATCCCCAGACGAGCTTCTATATATGCCTTGCTAAGACCGTTGAAGTTGCTTTTGAAGAATCCCTCTTCTGTCACAAACAGCTTGGTGAACTGATGAGCGAGTGAAGAATTTTGGCTGTGGTTATTGTCATCGGCAGCCAAGAGAAAAACTGCCGATAAGAAACAAGATGATATATCTCATCGCATTAAAAATCATCATCATCCCATTCATTTTCAAACTCTTTGTCAAAGGCTGCGTCTTTCTCTTTTTGTAGTTGAGCCTCTGTTAATACCGCTTCATGAAGGAACTCACCGAAAAATGTCTTGGGTTCTGAATAAGCCAAAAAGAGGTATACCCCTACCACCAGCCCGATCATAGTCAATCCTGTAATCGCTTTTTGCATGAGACTAAAAGTCTGGATAGGCTCTTTGATTCGTATTTCACATTTGCCGCCCGGACAGTGTTGTGCCTGCTCTCTGGTGATCAGTTCATAGATTTTGCACCCTACACAGATAGAAAATGCACTTTCCAAAAACATCAGTGATGCACAAAGCAGACAGATCAAAACTTTATAAAAGGTGATATCCCAATTCAAAACAAACCACCAGATCATGGGGAAAGAGATAAACCAACCGACAGTCCAAGAGAACCGTTTTTGTAATCCGCCGACATACTCCGGCTTTTGATTTTGTACAAAAAATCTTCCCAAAAGCAGTGAAGGAGAGTAGTTTGGGCTAATCGTTCGTATCAAGAAATCAAACCATAAAAAGGTCAAATAGACTCGGGCAACCATAATGTGATTAAACCCTATCCCGACGAAGATAACAATGGTTCCCAGCATCGCCAATATCCCCGCCGCCGCTCTTGCTTCTCGTTCATTAACGACTCTGATATCGTATCCGGGTACCTTCTCCCCATACTCCCATAAAAAACTTTGTAGACTCAAAGAAATTTCCTTTACATTTATAATGAAGACTCAACTATACTAACCTGAGTTCAACGGAGTATTATAGTCACAGAAGCCTAAAAAAAGGTAAAATTTGAAAAAACAAAATTCGTAGGACTAGCCAAAGATTGCCTCTTATTGTTAGGATCATCCTTTTTCTCGTTACCACGTTGTACGTGGTAATGCCTACGAGAAGTTATAGTCCTAAATAAATTTTTTTCAACCTACTCAATTCTCATCTGCATTCCCACGAAAATCGTAGGAACGAGGGAATCACTCTCCAAAAGAGTTTAAAGGGTAACTTGATTAATTGTAATTGACTTATTGTATGGTTTCCATTTCTTATCTCCTATTCTAACTTCTAGCACATTTGTAGAAGCTAAAGCCTTGCACTCAAAGTGCATAGTTTTGACTAGCGTGTGTGGAACAATAAATCAAAAAATAAGCTATCTTATAAAAGATAACTTAAAAAAAAAGAGGAAAAAATCCTCTAAAAATTTGAGTAAAACAATTTTATACTTCTCTGTTCAAGATATGGTTAATAATCCGATATCCATGATTTAACGCAATTGCAATACTCCCACCGCTAGCAAACGCAATATCTCCGGCGATATAGAGTCCTTTTTGTTCACTTTCGTAATTCTCGTCAAAGATCGGTTCTCCTTTGCTGTCCAGAGTGATCCCACACGCTTTGAGAAAATCTTTGGGGGTCGTTCCGCCGATCGCATAGATCGCTCGATCATACAGCTCGCTTGTCGCGTCGCTGAAGTTGACCTTCACCTTACCGTGTTCTCCGTCTACACTCTCGATATCGACACCCAGTTTCGGGATGACCAAATTGGTTTCGATGTACTGTTTGAGCATCGATTGATTGGTCGGGTTGGGTCGAGAGAGGGTTTCGCGTCGATAGTTGAGGGTGACAACATTGGTCTTACTCAATTCACACGCATACTCCACCGCACTGTCCCCGCCTCCGATGACGATGATATGCTCACCGTTGCCACACTTATCGAGATTATAACTCACTTGTGTCTTGATCGAAGGAGGAATTTTGTAGCTTGGTTTATTGGGTTTGCCCATCCGTCCGATTGCCACAACTACATTTTTGGCTCTGTCTACACTGCAGCTGGTTGTGACGCTAAAGATATCGCCCTCTTTTTCGACTTTGAAGACCTCACAGTTAAACCGGCTGTCGATCAACTCATCATCCAACAACTTGTCAAAAAAGTCCAAGGTACTCTCTTTGGTTCCGTCCACAAACTTTACATTCCCCTCCAGTACGACGCTCTGTCCCTGCCAATCTTTGTCAACCCGTTTTTTATCTTTGTAAAATTTACGGATCGTATTCGAGTGGTTTTCGGTTTTTTCAATCAATAGGACCTTTTTAAGTCCCAAAACTTTGGCTTCAACCACTGACCCAATACCACCGGGTCCACCCCCGATAACAATCAAATCATATAGATCATCCATGATCACTGCAAATTCAGTC
>JACXUN010000193.1 GCA_014763905.1 Campylobacterales bacterium | reverse complement strand
AAACGCAGCTAATAGCTCGCTATTAGCAAGTTTTTCAACAAAAATCAGGCTATTTTTAACCATTTTTATTCGTGTAGCCATCTCGTGCAAAGCTCTCTACCAATAAAAAAAGCGGCCAAAAGACCGCTAAACACACAAGGGAAAACATTTTAGGCCTTTTCATTCGTGATCAGGCCGATAGGCATAGCCACCGATTGCGGTGACTGCTGACGCATTTCCAAGTAACGCGAGATATTTTTGGAAATGGTTAGAAATTCTTGGGATGGAATTTGGCGAATTACTTCACCGGTTTCAGCGTTTTTAATGAAGATTACCATCCGATCAGCCTCTTCATCTTTTTCGAAACGCAAATAGTTTTTTAATCTCTCAAGCTGCTGATTAAGCTGCTCAACTGCCCCATCAACAGAACCATCCTCATCATTTAGCGAGTTTTGAGTCTGATCATTTTTTTGTAAAACACCACTACTAATGGGTAAGTTCACTTCTTTGCCGGCCTGCTGATTTTTTACAGCATCATTTACTGCAATATCAGACGCATCCGGCAAAGAAGCGACCCGTTTGATTCCAGGAGACAACAAATTGTTTTCCAAGCGTTGCGGTTGCATAACATTTAACTCTGTCATACCCCCTCCTTTTAAACTCCATCGTCTATATGATTTCATTCAATAAGGCACCTGTCAAACCCTCTTTAGCTGTCATGCCCGATTTGTTCACCAAATCCAGGTAATTTTGAATATTTTGCATAATCTTCAAAGACCCTTCACTGGGAAACTGTTTAATCACTTCATCAGTCGTTTTGTCAATGATCTTGACCACTGAAGACTGAGTATTTTCATCCACCGAAAAAGTCAATCCAATTCCCAACGCTTCTAGCCTACTGTTGACGGCCTTCAACTGATCATCGTTAACCTTCTGGGTTTCTTGCTGAGTTTCCAGTTGTGGAGAGACGACTGATGAATCAGCCTGTTGCTTCATTAAAACCGGTTCGGAATCCTTTGCAGATGCCGTTGCTGATCTGGTAAAAGCAGCAGGTGATGAAGTTACATTAATATCCATACCTGCCTCTCCTTAATCTACTTGACTGTAAATTCAAGCACTAGGTTAGATTATCTCAACAACGACAACACGTTCTGAGAGTTCTGGTTAGCTTGACTCAACATACTCATACCGGCCTGCTGCAATACTTGGGTACGCGCCAGGTTAGCGGATTCTTTAGCAAAGTCAGCATCTTCGATACGTGAACGTGCCGCTGAAATGTTCTCGTTAACGTTTGACAAGTTAGAGACCGTTGATTCCAGTCGGTTCTGTACCGCACCCCATGAGGCGCGCTGCAGGTTAACCTTAGAAAGCATAACGTCCAATTTAGACACGGCCGCGGAAGCTGCGGTAGTACCCGTTGCAGTACTGGTCAAAGTAATTGACCCAAGCGTCACACCACCGGCCGATAGCGCACTCGTTCCCATATTAATTACACTCATGGAAACCTTGTTGTTAGCGCCAGTTTCCCAACCGACGTGAAAAACGGTTGCATTCGAAGCTTGTACCGCCGCCGAGTTCAACAAGCTTGTACCGTTAAACTTAGTCGTTTGAGCAACACGATCAATCTCTTCTTGAAGTGCAGAAAACTCTTCCTGCATTTGCGTACGGTTAGCCGCGCTGTAGGTTCCGTTCAATGCCTGAACACCCAACTCACGCATACGCTGCATCATATTGACGATTTCTTCGGTCGCACCATCCGCTGTTTGCAGTTTAGCCATGCCGTCGTTTGCATTACGAATCGCCATGTCCGTACCCACAGTCTGGGTAGTCATTTTGGTTGTAATCGCCAAACCAGCCGCGTCATCTGCAGCGCCGTTGATACGTTTACCAGAAGTCAAACGCTCCATTGCTGTCTGCTGTTCAACAGAGGTACGATCCAAAGTACGAGTTGCATTAATAGCACCCATATTTGTGTTGATTACCATTGCCATGATAAATCTCCTTTTAAATTGTTAGCTTTTACCCTTATGGGCTTCTAACTTAATCTTCTGTCTATACAGACAGTTACTGCAGAGCATTGCTCTGATTCTTCTAAGAAGATGAACATGCGATTCATCTTCTTAAACCTGGTTATTGCAGAAGTTGCATCACATTTTGAGACTGTTGATTAGCCTGACTCAACATACTCATACCTGCTTGCTGTAGCACTTGTGTTCTCGCCAAATTTGCTGATTCTTTAGCAAAATCGGCATCCTGAATACGTGAACGCGAAGCCATAATATTTTCATTAACGTTACTCAGGTTTGAAACGGTCGATTCCAAACGGTTTTGCAAAGCCCCCCATGAAGCGCGTTGCAAATTAATTTTTGACAGCACAACATCCAACTTAGAAACAGCAGCTGACGCCGCGGTAGTTCCCACCGCCGTACTCAGCAACGTTAAAGAACCCAACGTCACACCACCAGCAGACAGCGCGCTTGTCCCAAAATTCATAATACTGGTTGAAATCTTGTTTTGAGCTCCTGTCTCCCAACCCACATGAAAAATTGCCGCCGTTGAAGCTTGAACCGCAGCCGAATTCATCAGGGGAACACCGTTAAACTTGGTGGTCTGCGCAATGCGATCAATTTCCGATTGCAATTGACTGAACTCTTCATTCATTTGGGTACGGTTTGCACTGCTATAAGTTCCGTTCAATGCTTGAACCCCTAGTTCTCGCATACGTTGCAACATATTGGTGATTTCTTCAGAAGCGCCGTCCATCGTCTGAACTTTTGCAATCCCGTCATTAGCATTACGAATCGCCATATCCGTACCCATAATCTGGGTCGTCATTTTTGTTGTTACCGCTAGACCTGCCGCATCATCCGCGGCACGGTTAATGCGCAAACCTGAGGTCAAGCGCTCCATTGCTGTCGACTGATCGCCTGATGTGCGATCCAACATGCGAACTGCATTCAATGAAGCCATATTTGTATTGATTACCATTGCCATGATTTTCTCCTTGTGTGACTTAGTCACTAAACTTGTGTTGTGTCGTATTTTCGTTTTTGTTATGAGGCAATGTTTCTTGCCTTCACTCTCTTTAACGGCTCTTTGCGGGATTCTTTAGAAAAAAATTAAAATTTCTTTATTTTGAGAGCTTTGCACGAGTGGGGCGCGAAATAAAAATGAGGAAAAAATTGGCTGCTTGAGGCGGAAAACGCAGCTAATAGCTCGCTATTAGCAAGTTTTT
>JACXUN010000192.1 GCA_014763905.1 Campylobacterales bacterium | reverse complement strand
ACACTATTAATACTTCCACACTTTTTACAACTTGGTCTATGTCTCATATTGTAATTATACTCTAATAGTTTTATCAACTACTTTGAGATGCATGACCCAGGTTAATAGGGATAGTTTTTTTCTATGAGTATAATCGGTAGAATAGGATAGAAAATTGAAACTTTCTTGGAATCGGCGACTTTAGTCCCGTCTAAATATTGAGTTAAGGCTTCACTTTTTCAGGGCTGAAGCCTCCGTTTCTTCAAATAATTAAAAATTGGGAACATTCCCCGAATCACTGGCATACTCATAGGCAAAGTCATAAATATGCGGCAGTGCATTTTCATCTAGTGTCATACTGCAAAGTTTTTGGATTTCTGCATTGAGCTTGCCGGAATTATAGATTTTTTCCCATTGATCTTGTGAATGCTTTGCGGCAAAAGAACTCCCAGACATCTTGCAAACCGGTTTAATCTTTTCGATGTAGAGCGTTTGCCCTTTGGCTACATCGGCAGTTGCCAAAACACTACTAAGAGATAGACCCATAAAAAGTGTAATAAGTGATCGAGTCAGCCGTTTCATATTATATCCTTTATCATTAAAATCAGTAAAGTTCTGTTGAAATTAAATACAAGTATAAATACAAATTGTGGAAAAATTGTGAGATGAAATGTTTATATGTTAAAGATTGTTGTTTGAAGAAGTTACTCCCAGAGAGGGAGTAAAAATGGTGCTTAGCAGCTTGGAACGTTTCCTGAATCGTTTGCAAACTCGTAAGCAAAGTCAAAAATATGTGGGATAAGTGTGTCTTTGATCTCTGCATCATCACCGCAGATAGCTTTGATCTCAGCACCCATATTTCCAGCATCATTGATCTCTGTCCACTCATTTTGTGAATGTTTTGCTGCGAAATCCGCACCATTCATTTCACATGGAGCTTTTAGATTTTTAGCGTAAAGTTTTTGACCTTTAACTGCATCTGCTGAAGCAGTTGTTGTCATAACAGCCATACCTAAAAGTGCTGCAAGGGCTAATTTTGTAAATTTTGTCATGTAATTAATTCCTTTTTTGTTGTGATGTGTTGGCAGTATAAAGCACGATTGTGTAATGATTGTGGGTTTTTGGACAATTATTTGTCTTTTTATAAAAAAAACAAATAATTTATATAACTTTACTCAATTAATTAATGTGTGGTTACACCTTTTTGGTAATGAGTACGCCTTCTATGATTTTATCGATATCACCGTCTAAAATTGCTTCGACATTGGAGTAGGCTTGGTTGCTCCGGGTATCTTTGACCTGCTGATAGGGAGCGAGAACATAAGAGCGTATCTGGTGTCCCCAACCGATTTCACTCTTTTCTATGCCGTCAAGTTCGGCTTGCTTTTTCTCCATCTCATACTCATAGAGACGGGATTTGAGCATCTTCATGGCGGTAGCTCGGTTTTTATGCTGGCTTCGGTCATTTTGACACTGGACGATGATATTGGTCGGGATATGGGTGATCCGTATGGCACTTTCGGTTTTATTGACGTGCTGACCACCCGCTCCGCTAGCTCGATAAGTATCGATGCGGATATCTTTGTCCTCAATCTCGATATCGATATCATCCTCCACCTCAGGAGAGACCATCACCGAACTAAATGAGGTATGCCGTTTGGCGTTGCTGTCAAATGGCGAGATACGCACCAGTCTGTGGATACCGTTTTCTACTTTGAGATAGCCATAAGCGTTTTCTCCTTTGATGATAAAACTGACATCCTTGATCCCTGCCTCTTCACCGGCTTGGTAGTCCAACTCTTCGACTTTAAATCCTCGCCGCTCTGCCCAACGCAGATACATACGGTAGAGTATGCTTGCCCAGTCTTGGGACTCCGTTCCGCCGGCTCCGGGATGAATAGAGATGATAGCGTTATTGCCGTCGTGTTCTCCACTGAGCATCATCTGTACTTCTAGCGATCTGATATTCTCTTCGAGAGAAGCGGCATCGTCAAACAGCATTGCCATGGTATCTTCATCATTTTCACTCTTTGCCATCTCAAAAAACTCGACGGCATCGGTTACGGATGTCCGTGCAGTTTCGTATTTGGCAAGCATCCGCTCTTTTTGGGTTTTTTCTTGTGAAACTTTGGAAGCGTTTTGGGCATCATCCCAGAAGCTAGGCTCCTGTTGCATCTGATCAATCTCATTCAGTCGGATTTGCACAATATCCGGTTTGACAATGTTTTTAATATTTTCAATTTTTACGGTCAGTACTTTAAGTAGCTCACCATATTCGTATGTATCCATTTATGACCTATTTTGTTATAATCTAATAATTCTAATATCCGCATCATTTTTGAGTTTATTGAAAAAGTCTTGACCTGCTTTGATACGTTCTTCTTGCATCCACTGCATCATGACGGCTTGTTTGGCACTCTCAAAACCACCTTGTCCTTGACCTTTGGATTTTACATAATATGCCACAAATCCTTGTCCCGTGTTGATCGGCTGGGTAAAGGTTCCTTCCGCTGTATTTTGAATCAGTTGGAAGAGTTGCGGTGCCATCTCTGAACTGCTGACCAATAGGCTTTGTTGCTGTACTCCTTGGATTGTTCGCATTGGATTCTGCATCGCCTCTTGAAGTTTCTCTGAAGAACCACTTGCATAAGCGACTAGACTCATCTGAACCGCTGAAGCAAACTTATCTCTGTTCGTTTCATAATAGACACGGAGATCCTCTTCACTCGGCTGAGGAATGTTAGAAGCGATATTTTGCTGAAAAAATTTCTCTTTTTTAATCTCAGTACTTAGCTGCTCTCGATAAGCTTCCCAAGTCAATCCTTGGTTATGAAGAGCGGTTCGCATCTGATCCTTGGAAAGCCCTCTTGCACCGGCGATCTGCTCTATCTTGGCATCAATCTCACCGGGTTCTAAAGTAATATCGGCTTTGTCAATGGCACTCTTTTCCAATCGATCCGAGATGAGTGCCTCAATGGCTGCCTCTTTAGACATATTGAGTTTCTTCTGAACCGCTTGAATCTCCAACGTAGTAATCGGTTCACCGTCAACCGCGATAGCAATCGCATCGATAATCTGTTCTTGAGCCTGAAGTGAAACCAACGCAGCGACAAATAGTGGGAGTAATCTTTTCATAACCTTATCCATTAGTTTGGGGATTAAATTCAAATTATAAAATTGCATAATTTGAGTTAAATGCGCAGATTATAGCAAATCCGCGGTATAAAAGAGATTATA
>JACXUN010000018.1 GCA_014763905.1 Campylobacterales bacterium | reverse complement strand
AGTTCGTCGGAGATATCAGCTGTGGCTGCTCCTCAACAGTTTCGACCGGTTGGATAGATTCTTGGCTGTTTGATTCCACCACTATTTCCTTTTTTGTGTTGTGGAATATTATACCATAATGATAGTATGAGCAAACACCCAAAAGTGTTTGCTCTTTTTGGCTTATTTAGCCGGAGTAAATTTGATATTCTCCAAATCAATCATACCGGTACCAACTGGGATCAATCGACCGATGACGACGTTCTCTTTGAGATCCTCTAGGCTATCTACCGTACCGGAGATAGAAGCAGAGGTGAGAACCTTGGTGGTATCTTGGAAAGATGCCGCAGAGATAATACTGTCTGCTCCGACCGCGGCTCGGGTGATACCGACTAAGAGCGGCTCGGCAATTGCCGGCTCACCGTAAAGTCTCATCACCCTTTCGTTCTCTTCGACAAACTTACGTTTGGAAACCAGATCACCTTCGATGAATCGACTGTCTCCGCTATCGATGACCTTGACTTGTCTCATCATCTGAGAAACGACAATCTCGATGTGTTTATCGGAGATATTAACCCCTTGTCGTCGGTAAACTTTTTGTACCTCTTCGACAATATAGTCATACAATGCTTTCTCACCAAGAGAGGCAAGAATATCATGACTCGATATCGTACCGTCTGTCAACTTCTCACCGGTATGGACGAAATCCCCTTCACTGACCAAAATTGCTCGTTGTTTATCAATAAACTGCTCAATCGGCTCACCATGCTCCGGCACAATAATCAACCGGCTCTTTCCTCTCAACGGTTTACCGAACATGATTGTCCCATTGATCTTGGCGATAAATGCCGGATCTTTTGGTCGTCGGGCTTCAAAGAGTTCTGATACCCTTGGAAGACCCGAGGTAATATCGCTTGATTTTTGAGCCGCTTTTGGAGTCTTGGCTAAAACGTCGGCGATGCTGACTTTTTCTCCATCTTTGACGAAGATTGATGTCTTCGGATCCAGTGTATAGGTAATGATCTCACCCTCGTTGGTTGCCAAGACAATCGCCGGCTTATAGGTTGTCGGAATATACTCGTTGAGTGCCAATCGGCTCTCACCGGTCAATTCATCAAACTGCTCAACAACCGTTACACCCGGGATGATATCTTCAAATTTCACGCGACCGTTTGACTCGGCAATGATCGGCTCTGAATACGGATCCCACTCAGCGATAACAATCTGATCATCACTTTTTGGTGCGGCGATCAAATCCCCTCTGGCTACGATTGAGTTATCTTTGATCTTGACCAATGAACCCCGGGCAATATAGTGTCGTGCCGCTTCTCGATCATTATCATCAACGATAACCGCGAAGAGTCCTTTCTCTTTGACATATTCACCCTCTTTGATCGTCTCGATTCGCTCGATATAGTCTCCTTTGAGGAGGAAAAACTTCACTTTACCTTTGGCATCGGCAAAGATATTTTGGGTAATCGGTGCTCCGTCTTCTACTTTTAGCTCACTCGCAAACGGGATACGATTCGGTACTGACCACGCCTCTTTGATCACTTCGATGATAGAGTCACCCTCTTCAATAATCTCTCCATCTTCATACGGGATAAAGAGCTTACCGTCAACTTTACCACCGACCCCGGCAAGCTCGTTGGTTTTTGCTACATCATTTTTACGGATGGTATACTTTTGCTCTTTGGCTCCTTGTTGTACCACAACCGTAATCTCATCATGTGAATGGATCAATGAAACACGTCCTCTAGTCAATGATTTGACTTTTGGCTCAACGAGAAGAACCCCGGCATTTCTCCGGTTGGAAACCAGCATTTTGTCTTCACTGTTCTTATAAACGTTGAGGTTGTAGTATCGGATGAAACCTTCTTTTTTTGCGATAACTTGACGCTCCTCTTTTCCTGCCGATGCGGTACCACCGGTGTGGAAGGTTCGGAGGGTCAACTGCGTACCCGGCTCACCGATTGATTGTGCCGCAATAACCCCGACCGCTTCACCGACTTTGACAATTTTGTTCTCTGCCATGTTAAGACCGTAACATTTGGCACAGATACCTTTTGGTGCCTTACAAGTTACCGAGGCTCGGATATTGACCGTTCGTACCCCCGCATCACTAATAAGCCGTGCCAACTCATCATCAATCATGGTTCCTTCACTCACCAACACTTCTGAAGTAATTGGATCGATAACATCTTGTGCCGCAACCCGTCCGTAGATTCGATCTGCCAACGGTTCGATCATCTCGTTACCGACAAAGATATCCGATACGTCAACACCTTCGTGAGTACCGCAATCATGCATGGTAACTTTAACGTTTTGGGCAACATCAATCAGTTTACGTGTCAAGTATCCTGCTGAAGCGGTTTTCATTGCGGTATCGGCAAGACCTTTTCTCGCACCATGCGTTGAAATAAAGTACTCCAATACGTTTAGACCTTCACGGAAGTTGGAGGTAATCGGTGTCTCAATAATCGAACCGTCCGATTTCGCCATCAATCCCCTCATCCCTGAGAGCTGTCTAATCTGAGCCGCAGAACCCCTCGCACCTGAGTCTGCCATCATATGAACCGAGTTGAATCCCTCTTTATCTTTTCGGATAAGTTCCATCAACTCAGAGGCTACACTGTTATTGGTATCGGTCCAGATATCGATAATCTTGTTGTACCGCTCCTGCTCGGTCAAAAGACCTTTGGCATACTGTTTCTGAATCTCAATCACCTGTTCTTTGGCTTCGGCAACGGTCTGCTCTTTGAGTTCCGGTACTTTAATATCATCAATAGAGATCGAGACACCCGCTTTGGTAGCGTATTTGAATCCCATATCTTTGAGGTTATCCAAGAATGTCGCAGTCAAAGAGATACCACTGTGTGCATAGATATAATCAACCAACGCACTGATATCTTTTTTCTTCAAGATTTTATTCCAGTAATTTTCCGGTACATAATCTGGAATAATCGCTTTGAGAATAACCCGTCCGGCGGTTGTGGTCACAATCTTACCGTTAATAATGGTTCGGATTTTGGCATTGAGATCCAAACTTCCCTGCTCATTGGCAATGGTCACTTCATCTACATTGGCGAAAAGCTTATGCTCACCGGCTACGTCAACCTTCTCCAGTGTCAAATAGTAGAGTCCCAAAATCATATCCTGAGACGGAACCGCAATCGCTTTACCGGAAGCCGGAAGCAAAATATTCATCGAACTGAGCATCAAAATCTTGGCTTCCGCAATCGCTTCAGCTGAAAGCGGTACGTGTACTGCCATCTGGTCACCGTCAAAATCGGCGTTGAATGCCGCACAAACAAGCGGGTGTAACTGAATCGCTTTACCCTCAATCAATTTCGGGTGGAACGCTTGGATCGAAAGTTTGTGAAGGGTTGGAGCACGGTTAAGTAGAACCGGATGGTTCTCAACCACATCCTCCAGACACTCCCATACCTCATTGGTCTTACGTTCGATCATCTTTTTGGCTTGCTTCAGTGTCGTAGCATATCCACGCTCTTCAAGTTTGGCCATGACGTGTGGTTTGAAAAGTTCAATCGCCATCTTTTTTGGAAGACCACACTGATCCATTTTGAGGTTTGGACCAACAACGATAACCGAACGTCCTGAGAAGTCAACCCTTTTACCCAAGAGGTTTTGTCTGAATCGTCCCTGCTTACCTTTGATCACTTCGGAAAGTGATTTGAGTGGTCGCTTATTGGCACCCTTGACCGAGTTACCGCGTCGTCCGTTATCAAATAGAGCATCCACCGCCTCTTGAAGCATACGCTTTTCGTTTCGGACAATAATCTCCGGAGCATCCAACTCAACCAATCGCTTCAATCGCTGATTTCTATTGATGACTCTTCGGTAAAGGTCATTGATATCCGATACGGCAAACTTTCCGCCGTCAAGACTGACCAACGGTCTCAAATCCGGTGGCATAACCGGCAGAATGGTTAACATCATCCACTCCGGTCGGTTTCCTGACTCGATGAATGATTCGATTACTTTGAGACGCTTGACAATGGTCTTTCGCTTCGCTTCAGATTTTGTTAACTCAATCTCCTCTTTGAGCTGATTGAACATCTCAACTAGATCCAAATCAGCCAACAACTCCTTAACGATCTGTCCCCCCATTCGGGCATCCATTCCCGCATCCGGGAAACGCTGCATGATCGATTGATACTGCTCTTCATTGAGTACATCGTATTTATTAAGCGGCGTAGTAGACTCACTGTCATAACAGGCACTACCCGGACTTTTGACGATGTATGCTTCATAATAGAGTACACGTTCGAGGTCTTTCATCTTGACACCCAATAGGGTACCGATTCGTGACGGTAATGAACTGACATACCAGATGTGGGCAACCGGAGCCACCAATTCGATGTGTCCCATTCGGTTTCGCCGTACTTTAGAAGTGGTGACTTCAACCCCACACTTCTCGCAGACGACCCCTTTGTATCGCATTTTTTTGTACTTACCGCACAGACACTCATAATCTCGTGTCGGTCCAAAGGTTTTCGCACAGAAAAGACCGTCTCTTTCCGGTTTCAATGTACGGTAGTTAATGGTTTCCGGCTTTTTAATCTCACCGTAACTCCATGATAAAATCTTCTCCGGACTAGCAACACGAAGCTGCATCGCCATAATATCAGTCGGTCTCTCTTCTGAGGTCAAATTAATAGGGGTTAAATTTTCTAAAAAATCGCTCATTTCGCCTCTCCAGTTTTTGCTTTTTCATATAGGTCAACATCTAAACCAAGAGCCTGAAGCTCTTTGGTCAATACAAAAATCGTCTCAGGTACACCTGATTCAGGAACCGATTCACCTCGTGTAATAGCCCGGTAAGCTCTATTGCGTCCTTCTACATCATCCGACTTGATGGTTAACATCTCTTTGAGGATATGGGAAGCACCGTATGCCTCCAATGCCCATACCTCCATCTCTCCAAATCTCTGACCACCAAAGAGGGCTTTACCTCCAACCGGCTGCTGGGTAACAAGAGAGTATGGTCCGGTACTACGTGCGTGAACCTTCTCATCAACCAAGTGGTGGAGTTTAAGCATATACATATATCCGACGTTGACACGCTCGATCATCTTCTCACCGGTCTTACCGTCATAAAGCACGGTCTTACCATCGCTGTCCATTTTCGCCAATTCAAACAGTTTACCAAACTCTTCCATATTGGTTCCTTCAAATACGCTGGTCGCAAACTTGACCCCTTTGGCCCAGTCACGTGCATATTTGATAAATTCTTCATCACTCAATTTTTCAAGCGTGGCTTTCGCATTCATCAACTTCGCCACATCGGCGATTTTAGTCATTTTCGCTCGGAGATCAGCGATCAGACTCTCTTGTTTTTCATCAAACATCGCTTGAATCTGTTCACCCAATTTCATACCGATCTGTCCAAGGTGTACCTCAAGAATCTGACCGATGTTCATACGTGACGGTACCCCCAGCGGGTTGAGAATAATATCTACGGTTTTTCCCTCTTTGGTATATGGCATATCGATTTCAGGAACAATGTTAGAAACGATACCTTTGTTTCCGTGTCGTCCTGCCATCTTATCCCCAACTTTGAGTTTACGCTTGGTTGCCACATAGACTTTGACCAATTTGGTTACGCCGTTTGGCAAGATATCATCTTTCTCCAAGATATGCAGTTTCTCTTCATGCGCATCTTTGAGTTTCTTTTTCTGTCTCTGGAAGTAGTTTTTGGCTGAGTTGTACTCAGACTGAACATCCGCACTGTATGACTGTACCACACTTCTCAGTGCAAATCGGTTTATCTCTAAGATCACCTCAACTGGAATCTTGTCACCGGCACTGTAGGTAGTCTCTCCTATCTCGACATCCTGAATCAACTCCGCTTTGGAAAGCATTGTAGCAATTCGTAAAAGCTCCTCTTTGTCAATCATCAAGAGTTTATCATGATGCTCAGAATCGAGTACCGCCTTCTCCTCTTCATACGATTGAATCGCACGAGTATCTTTCTCTTGTCCCTTTTTGGTAAAGACTTTTACATCGACAACGACCCCTTCCATGGTAGCCGGACAGTAGAGTGATTTGTTGACCACATGTCCTGCTTTTTCACCGAAGATTGCTCTAAGAAGCCGCTCTTCCGGTGTCGGTTTGATTTCACCTTTTGGTGAAACTTTACCGACCAAGATCATTCCCGGCTTCACATAAGTACCTACTTTGACAATACCGCTCTCATCAAGGTGTGCCAACTCATCTTCTCGGATATTTTGGATATCTCGGGTGATCTCTTCGGTACCGTGCTTCAATTCACGGGCTTCAATCTCTCTCTCATAAGTGTGTACGGAAGTGAAGGTGTCTTCTCTTAACATTCTTTCAGAGACAATGATCGCATCCTCGTAGTTATATCCGTACCAAGGCATAAAGGCAACCATGACGTTTTTACCGATCGCCAACTCCCCTTGATCCATACATGGACCATCAGCAATCACTTGACCTTCGGCAACAACATCACCCAGTTTGACAATTGGGCGTTGCGTAAAGGTGGTGTTTTGGTTGGTACGCATATTTTTTTCCATCGGATAGTGATCGATATAGACACCATTGTCATCTTCACCCATGATGTAGACATTTTTGGAATCGACTTTCTCAACTTTTCCGGCTCGTTTGGCTTTGACCGACTCCCACGCATCACGGCTGACGACCGCTTCCATACCGGTTCCGACCACCGGAGCTTCCGGTCGAAGAAGCGGTACTGCTTGTCGCTGCATGTTCGATCCCATCAACGCACGGTTCGCATCATCGTGTTCTAGGAAGGGGATGAGTCCCGCAGCTGAACCCGATACCATCAATGGTGAGATATCGATGAGTGAAACTTTATTGGTCTCATTCAAAAGAATCTCCCCGTTGCATCGGGTTTCAATTAGGTCGTCGACAATTTTGTTGTCTTCTACCAATGTAGAGGCAGGAGCGATAACCAAATCCTCCTCTTGTGTTGCCGTCAAATAGACGATATCATTCGTAACCACACCGTCTTTAACCACATTATAAGGAGCTTCGATAAATCCAAGATCATTAACTTTCGCATAAGTAGCCAAGGTGTTGATCAAACCGATGTTTTGTCCTTCCGGAGTCTCAATTGGACAGATACGACCGTAGTGTGTCGGGTGAACATCCCGCACTTCAAAACCGGCACGTTCTTTGACCAAACCACCCTCACCGAGTGCAGAAAGTCTTCGTTTATGTGTTATTTCTGATAGCGGGTTGGTCTGATCCATAAACTGTGATAACTGACCTGAAGAGAAGAATTCCAAAATCGTATTGGTAATCATCTTTGAGTTAATCAAATCATGCGGCATCAACTCATCAAGTGATCCTGACAGAGTCGTCATCTTGTCACGGATCGCCTTTTGCATCTTGGTCAAACCGTTATACAATTCATTTCCTAACAACTCACCGATCGCTCTAATTCTTCGGTTTCCTAAGTGGTCACGGTCATCGATATGTCCTGAACCGTTTTTAACTTTGGAAAGATATTTAACCGTATGGATAATGTCTTCTGCTGTCAATACCGTCACATATTCCGGTACATCAAAACCGAGTTTGTGATTCATCTTCATACGACCCACTTTGGTTAAGTCATATCGCTCAGGATCAAAGAAAAGCTGATGTAGGAAAGCAACCGCAGCATCTGCCGTCACCGGCTCACCCGGTCTCATCACTTTATAGATACGAATCGCAGCCAGTTGGTTTTCATCTTCGATATCTTCTGTCTGCTTCAACAGTCTTAGTGACTCTTGATCAGCGATAAAAGATTTGATAATCGAGTCATCAGCATCCTCTGCCAAGTCATCCGCAATTTGGAAGTTTTCTATACCGGCATCAATGATTTTTTTGAGTTTGATCTCATCTAAAGAAGTGACGACATCATAAATCACCTCACCGCTCTCTTGATCAACAATCGGTTTAGCAAGGTGCCGCTCGATCAATACTTCAAGTGGATACTCTACCCACTCTAAACCTTCATCAATAAGCTGTTGAGCTTTTTTCTTGGTCAATCGTTTAGCCGCAGCTACGATGATATTACCTTCGAGGTCACGCACTTCATACGGAGCACGCCCGGCAAAATCTTCCACTGAGAATTTGGTTACGAAACGGTTATCACGTACAAAAATCTCTCTACTCTCGTAAAAGAGTTTCATAATATCCTCTTTGGAATAGTTCAAAGCTCTAAAGAGAATGGTGACCGGGATTTTTCTTCGCTTATTGATTCGTGCATAGAGAATATTTTTGGCATCATATTCAAAATAGAGCCATGATCCACGATCCGGAATAATTTGTGCGGAATAGATGAGTTTGTTGGCTACCGTTTTTTCCTCTTCCTCTTTGAAGATAACACCTGGAGATCGGTGAAGCTGATTCACGACAACCTTCTCGACTCCGTTAATGATAAATGAAGTACGATCGGTCATAAGTGGAATATCACGTACAAATACCGCTTGTTCTTTGATCTCTTTTGGATCAAGCTTCTCACCACTCTTCTCATCTCGATTCCAGATTGTTAGAGCAATATTCATTTTCAGTGATACCGAATAGGTTAATCCTCTCTCCATACACTCACGAATGGTATATCGAGGTTTAATAATCTCACTCCCTTTATACTCCAAAGTGAGTCGATTTTGCTGATCATGCAGGGGGAAAACTGAACGGAAAACCGTCTCAATGGTCGATTCAGTTCGATTTTTGGCATCGATCATTAAAAAGTCATCATAGGATTTTTGTTGCAGTTGAAGTAGGTTGGGTACAGAAATCTGTCGAGGGGTCTTTGAAAAATCGACACGAAGTCTATTTCCAGAGTGTAATGAATTTAACATCGGCGAACCTCATTTGTAAGTTATATGTGTTGAATGAATGTATATTTAATGTTGGGATATACAAAAAAACTATTGCGCAATAGCTTATCACTATATCAATTGAATCTTTTTGTACTGTTACTAATGCAGCACAAGGAGAAACTCAAGCGAGAGATAGCCTCGCTTGAAAAGGTGTTATTTAAGTTCGCAAGAAGCTCCGGCTTCTTCAAGTTGCTTTTTGATATCTTCAGCTTCTTCTTTAGATACACCCTCTTTAAGTGTTGTAGGAGTCTCTTCAACTGCTGTTTTAGCCTCTTTAAGACCAAGACCTGTAACTGCTCTAACCACTTTAATAACGTTGATTTTCTTAGCACCTGCATCTTTAAGAATAACATCAAACTCTGTCTTCTCTTCAGCTACTTCAGCAACTGGACCCGCACCTGCTACTACAGTAGCTTGAGCAGAAACACCAAATTTCTCTTCGAACTCTTTTACAAGCTCAGAAAGCTCTAATACAGACATGTTTGAGATGAACTCTAATACATCTTCTTTAGTAATTGCCATAATATTTTTCCTTTTTAGGTTCTTATATGTTTTTTAAATAAATGAAAGTTACTACTTGATAGTATAACTCAACGCCTACGCTTCTTCTTGTCGTTTGGTTGCTAACGCTTGGATACCGATAGCCATACTTCGTGCCGGACCATTCCAAACATTAAGTAACATACCAAGAAGTTCTTCTCGACCTGGAAGTTTCGCCATTGCTGTGATGGTTGCAACATCTGCAACTTTGGATTCGATTAATCCAGATTTAATTGCGAAAAATTCTTTATTGGCATCCGCAGATTTATCCGCTACTTTACAAGTAGCAATCTGATCTTCACCCCAAACAAAGATACTGGTGTCAACAAGTTCAATCTCTTCACAACCGGCATTTTTTAATGCGATTGATGCAAGTGTGTTTTTAACAACACGAACGTTAACATCATTTTCTCTAGCAAGTTTTCTAACACCTTCAAGTGCCGCAACCGTCATACCTTTGTAGCTACATACTACAATAGCACCCTGATTAGCAAATGAAGTAGATAGTTCGTTTACTATAGCTTCTTTTTCAGTTCTAGTCATGCTTTCTCCTTTCGACCTCTAACAGGGTTATCCAGAAATGGATAGACAAACCTCATTGCAAGGTTTGATATTAAGCTTATGCCCCTGTTTTCTTTAGCCTAAGATAAATGAATTGATATTATTTTATTTAATCTCTAAAAGTTCTGCCGTGTCGAGTGTAACAGATGGACTCATGGTTAAAGAGACCGCACCGTTTAAGATATATCGACCTTTAGCTGCAGCCGGTTTCGCTCTGTTAATGGCTTTAACAAACGTTCTAAAGTTCTCTTCAAGTTTTTCTCGTGAGAAACTTACTTTACCGATTCCCGCGTGAATATTACCTTTTTTATCTACTCTGAAGTTTACTTTTCCGCCCTTGGCATCGTTAACCGCTTGAGTAACATCCATTGTAACAGTACCGGTTTTTGGGTTTGGCATAAGACCTTTTGGTCCAAGAACTCTTGCTACCTTACCGATTACACCCATCATATCCGGTGTAGCGATAACGGCATCAAAGTTAATATTACCCTCTTTGATCTGTTCAATTAGATCATCACTTCCTACAATATCTGCACCGGCAGCTTTTGCTTCATCTGCTTTAGCACCTTTTGCAAATACTGCAACACGAACCGTTTTTCCTGTACCGTTTGGAAGAACCACTGATCCTCTGATCATCTGGTCTGCATGTCTTGGGTCAACATTTAAGTTCAATGCCACTTCTACAGTCTCATCAAATTTTGCTGATTTAAGATCAGCCAAAAGTGCTGTCGCCTCTGCGACAGAGTACTTTTTTTCTCCGTCAATTTTTTCTAAGAGCATCGCTCTTCGTTTGGTCGTTTTTGCCATCTAACTCTCCACGATAATTAAATCTCCCACGCTTAAAGGTGGTATTATACAAGCACCTACTAATCAGGTGCAGCCTAAAAATATTAGTCTACGATATCAACACCCATGCTTCGGCATGTACCCATAATGATCTTGGCAGCCATCTCTCGGTCATCTGTATTTAGATCCGAAATTTTTGTTTCAACAATCTCATTGATTTGAGCCATAGTTAATTTCGCCACTTTCTCTTTAAGCGGGTTGCTTGAACCACCTTTAAGGTTTGCTGCTTTCATAATAAGCTGTGATGCAGGTGGCTGCTTGGTTTCAAATGTAAAACTTCTATCTGTATAAACCGTAATCTCTACAGGAACTTTAAATCCCATTTTGTCTTTAGTTCGTTCATTGAATGCTTTACAAAATTCCATAATGTTAACACCACGTTGACCAAGTGCTGGACCAACCGGCGGTGATGGGTTAGCTTGACCGGCATTAACCATCAATTTAAACTTTGTAGCTACTTTTTTTGCCATTGTATCTCCTTCAGATTAAGTAGTAGTTTCTTTTCGATTAAATAAAAACTTCAGTAATACAAAATTTTATTTGTATTACTGAAACTCTTAAACAGAGTAATCCTTAGAGGATTACGCTTATGTTTTATAATTTATATATTTTTTTCTACTTGGGTATAGAGTATTTCGACCGGTGTATTTCGACCGAAAATAGAAACATTGAGTTTGAGTTTACCGTGATCAAGGTCATACTCCTCAACCATACCGGTAAAGTTAGCAAATGGTCCATCAACAATACGTACCATCTCTCCCTCTTCAAAGTCAATTTTTGGTTTTGGAGCCGATTTTTTCTCTAATTTTTCTAAAATAACTTTGATATCTGCTTCACTAAGCGGTGTAGCACTTTTCTGCTCACCGATAAAGCGTGAAACTTTAGGAAGCCGTTGAATCTTATGCCAAAGGCTAGTGTCTAAATCCAAACAGGCGAATACATATCCTGGATAGAGAGTCCGTTCGGTAATCTTTTTCTCACCGTTCTTAACTTCAATAACCTCTTCTGTCGGAACTATGATCCGCTCAACCTGATCTTCAATACCATATTCTATAGCAAGAAGTTCGATTCCTTTTTTTACAGCCTGTTCACTTCCTGAATAGACCTGAATCGCATACCACTGAACTGCCATCTTAGTTTCCTAATACTGCCATTACCCCAGCAGACATAAACATATCAACAAGTGCTAAAAATATAGATATTACGGTTACCACAATAAAGACAGCAAAAAAAGCTTGTCTCACTTGTACTTTAGTAGGAAAGATAACTTTTTGAATTTCAGATTTAACATTTGCAAAATATGTTGTTAGTTTTTCCATGTGTAATTTACCCTTAAATTATGGCAGGCCAAGAGGGACTCGAACCCCCGGCACCTGGTTTTGGAGACCAGTGCTCTACCAACTGAGCTATTGACCTAAAATAGAGAACACTATTTGAATAAACAGTGTCATTTTAGTAAGAGAAGAGACTCACTTATTAAAGCTTCATCTCTTTATGTACTGTATGCTCTTTACACCACTTACAATACTTCTTAATAGCAAGTTTTTCAGTTGTGTTTTTCTTGTTCTTTGTTGTGTGATAGTTTCTTCGTGTACAC
>JACXUN010000017.1 GCA_014763905.1 Campylobacterales bacterium | reverse complement strand
TTTTTGAATTAGCTTTAGCTAGTCCTGCAAAAATCTGCCTTACCTATGAAAAACCTCGTAAAACTGTGACTATAATACTCCGTCGAACTCAGGTTAATAATCAATCGAACTGACTATCCCATCGATATGGATATGTTTGACGCTCCAATCTGTCTGCGGCTCATTAAGCGTCAATACTTCACCGCTGCTTTTGCACTCCGTTGCAGAGAGTTTCATCGCAATCTGTGCAAATGATTGATTAGAGAGTCCATAAAGAAGCTCTAGTGATTTACGCTCATGCTGCAAGGCAAAGAGATTAATTACTTTACCTGTCTCATCTGTCAACTCAATGGCATCCAATCCGTTAATGGAGAAGATTGTTCGGCTTTTTTGGGCATCAAAAAGGATACGAGCTGTCTTTTCTGTGGTCTGAGTCAAGGCATAGAGTGATTCAACTGAAACCGATTCAAAATAGACTTTCTCACCGCCGCATACCAATTCGGAACGTTGAATCATCAAAGGGGAAGCAAGAAACCTATCCTCTTTACGTGTCTGACACGGTAGAGTGTATTCATTGTTCTTGACTTTAAAGGTTATACTTTCAGGAAGCCGTTTCATTGAGCTGGCTTGATAGTAAACGATTAAACAGAAACACCACGACAATAAAAACGGATATGGGTATAATAACTTTGAACATGGTTGAATTATAGCACTCACAATCTAAGTCAATTATAAAATCGGCTAATGATTGAGCGTTTCCCAAACTTTTATCGCTTGGATATGCTCTTTGACATCATGACAGCGAATAATGGTCACTCCCTGTTCTATCGATTTAAGATGAATCGCCAAGGTTCCCGGCAGGCGTTCTTCAGTCGATGTCGGGACAATCTTATCGATCATCGATTTTCGACTCGCTCCTGCCAACATCTGACAACCGAATTTTTTGAAGTGCCGCATATGCTTAATCAGTGTCGTATTATGCTCCAGTGTTTTTCCAAATCCGATTCCTACATCAAGGATAATCGCTTCTCGTGAAAGTCCCATCGCTTCACATTTGGTAATTCGTTCTTCAAAAAATCGGCTCACCTCGACCATCACATCTTCATAGTGTGGATCAGTTTGCATCATTTGCGGCGTTCCCTGCATATGCATGATACAGAGTTTGGCGTGATAGGCAATCGCCAGTTCGATCAATCGCTCATCAATGGCTCCCGTGATATCATTGATCAGTTTAAATCCTGACTGAAGAGCATACTCAACGACACTGGGGGTATAAGAATCGATACTAAAAGTCGCCGATGTATCGAGCTTCTCACTTCGGATCAGATCACAGATCGGTTGGATACGTTCTAACTCCACCTCAGCAGAGACTACCTCCGCTCCCGGACGACTTGATACCGCTCCGATATCGATAATCGTTGCCCCATCAGCGATCATCTGTTTGATCTGCTCAATTGCCGCTTCTGATTTAAATCGACTGCCGGCAAAAAAGCTGTCCTCATTGGCATTGATCACCCCCATCACCTCAATTGGATGGGATGTGGTTTGTAAAAAGTTATGCAGCTCATGAGCCAACTCTTTGAGTCCAAACGGCTGTGCCAGCTCTTTTTTGGCAAGGATTTCGATATGTTTACGGGTTCCGATTAGGAGACAATCATACTGCTCTTTGGCACACATGATAACACCTGAGGGAACCGCCAACTCTGCTCCGATACTGAGAGCATCTTGTTTGAGAATATTGGCTGCTGGAGTGCGTAAATCTTTGATATAGAAATAGAACAGCTCCATTTTTTTGGACATAATATTGATGCCGCCGCCTTCGACTTTGAGGTTTTTGAGGAACTCTTTTTTGTCGTTAATCGTACCCAATTGATAAATCTGCATAATGTATGACTCCTTTTTTAAGACGGAACTTATAATTTAATGACTACAACTCACAATCTCAAAACCCTCTAATCTCTGCTTAGCACCCAACATCGCATCCGCAAAATCAATATTGTCTTTGACATAGATATCCAACGCTTCAAAGGTTACCAGCTTGTTCTTTGTATAGAGGTATTGATAAAGCAGGAGTTTTTTAAGGGTTGAGGCAATTGCCTCTTTATCATGATTGTAGATGCGTTTTAACACATAAACCACTTCAGCAATAATAAAATCCATCAATAAAGCTTCCACCTCACCCCTTTCAATGGAGCTAAATATTTCCACACTCTTTTGATAATGTTCCTCATGATCTCGTGTCAGAAATCGAATAATCATATTGGCATCGAGTAGCACTCTATTTGCCATATTTTGCTCTCGTCTCTTTCTCATACGCATCAGCTGCCATATCATTGATATTGGCATTAGAAGCTAAAGCCACCCAGCATCTCTGTAAGCGTCGGCTTATCTAACTGTTTATTGGGTAATATGGTTGCCAATATTTCTTTGGTTTTTTGTCATGACATGAATACTTTCGGTTAAATTTTTAAAGATACTGATATTTTTTTGCAGTTCAGAAACACCTATAACCATCAATGACTCCTATCTATATATTTTATTTTATTATATATAGTTTATTTAGACAAAGTTTAAAGAGTTATCGCTTCTTCTTCGCCAACAACTTCAACAACACCGTATTGAGTACAAATGAGGTCGGAGATCCCATTTCAAGGGCTTGTATCCCATCGCTGACAAGCTTCAAAGTTCCTTCATCGAGATGGTATCGACCGGATTTGATCGCTTCGATGGAGATTTTTTCTATCATCTGTTTACACTCGACACTGGAGAGGCGGCTGTTTTGTTGAACAAACTCATAGACTTTGGCGAGATTGAGATCGTTTAGGTCAAGGGCAAATGCCTCTTCCACTTTGGTATCGTGCCGCACATGAATCGGGAGTCTTGATTTGATGGTCGGGAGTATTGAAGATTTGGACTCGGTAATGAGGATAAAATGTTTATTTCTCGGAGGTTCTTCGATGATTTTGAGGAGTCTGTTTTGTGATACGGCAGAGAATCTGGGAGCGATTAGGATAATGTAGTTTTGCTCATCACTGGTGAGGTAAGCTTTGGCGATCGCTTCGGTCGCGTGTTCGATGAGGAACTCTTTGCCTTCGGTATCGATTACGCTTAAGAGTTCATCAGTTCGTGCAGCCTGCAGCTCCTCTAAAGTGCTTTGAGGGTTTTGTGTGACAATCACACCGCTGGCTAGACGCATCATTAATCCAGATTGACCTCGGCAAAGAGCGAGGCATCTATGGTTTTGTTGAACAGTTTAAAAATCTGAATCAATTTAATATCCAGTGCCGTACTTCCATCACGTAAAAAGAAGCTATTCGGCACATCTCCGTCGATAATCCAAAGCAGGTTCTCATCATTTCGGAAGGCAAACTTGGTATAAACACTCTCAGCACTGCCGATATACCAGATAAAATATCCATTGGGATAAGAGATATCCAGCATATCTTCAAGCAGATCCAGCTCTTCGGTCTTGCTCAGCTTATCCAAACTCGGGAACATCGACTTCAAAGTATAAACAGGCAAGAACGGACGTTCATAATAGCTTGAATTGATCTTCCCTTGGATATAACGGGCATACCATGCCCGCGGCTCATCGGTTAAGATCAGAATGGTTTGCCCTTCTAAAATCTTCTTGACCGCACTTTGGATAATCGGAACCCAATCATAACGGCACTCTTCCATCCATGAGAAGCTGGAATCCTCTTCTCGGATGGCTTCAAGTGTCCAATTTAATATCGGAGTCATCGACCTACTTATCTAAGCCATAAGTACTATGAAGCGTACGCACCGCCAACTCAGCATATTTCTCGGCAATAATCATAGAGACTTTGATCTCAGAAGTTGAGATCATTTCGATATTAATGTTTTCTTTTGCCATCGCTTTAAACGCAGTGGCTGCAACACCGGCATGAGATTTCATCCCTACACCTACAACCGATACTTTACAGACCGAATCATCAAAATCCATGGAACCGATATCATGGTCAAAACCTTCGATGACCGCTTTGGCTCGATTAATATCACTTTGAGCTAGAGTAAATCCTAAATTGGTGGTTCCATGATCGACGCTGGCATTTTGGATAATCATATCAACATTGATATGCTCATCTGCCAATTTGGTAAATATCTCTGCCGCAACTCCTGGTCTGTCCACCACATCTCGAATGGTTACTCTTGCTTGATTTCTATCTAGGGCTATCCCGCTTACTAATACCGCTTCCATATCTTTACTCTCCTCACCGATAACGGTTCCTTCTGCATCTGAGAAAGAACTCTTTGCTATAATTTTTACATTTAATTTTTTTGCCAACTCAACTGAACGGTTCTGCAACACTTTGGCTCCCAGTGATGCCAATTCTAACATCTCATCATAGGAGATAAAGTCCATTTTTTTGGCTTTGGGTTCGATACGCGGATCGGTGGTATAGATACCGTCTACATCACTGTAAATCTCACACGCATCGGCATTTAACGCCCCGGCAATGGCTACGGCAGAGAGATCGGAACCTCCCCTCCCCAGTGTGGTGGCATTTCCCTCTTCGGTAATACCTTGGAAACCGGCGACCACTACCACTTTACCCTTGGCAATCTCGTTCTGCATAGCCGTCGGATCGATGCTTTCGATTCGTGCATAGGTATGATTGTCATTGGTTTTGATACCCGCTTGACGACCGCTCATGGCAATCGCATCAATGCCCATTGATTGCAGGGCAATCGCCAACAGAGAAGCCGTGACACGCTCTCCGGAACTGAGCAGCATATCCATTTCACGCTTGGAAGGAATCGCCGAAAAGTGTTCAGCATAACTGATCAATTTATTGGTCTCACCGCTCATGGCAGAGACCACAACAACCAGATCATTTCCCTCTCGTTTAGCTTTCGCAACACGTGAAGCGACATTCTCGATCCGCTCCAAATTTCCTACACTCGTTCCACCATACTTATGTACGATCAACATCGACTATATACCCCTCTCTTACAAAATATTCTATTACTTTTCTATAAACTTTACGTTTAAAATAGGCTGCCTTTTTCAGCAACTGCTCATACTCTACATATTTATAATCTTCAAACTCAGGTTCGTGACAACAATCCAAATCTATCGTAGCGTCCTCTTTAAGCTTCACCAAAAAGTACTTTTGAGTCTGACCATCATACGGATACATTTTTCTTGCACTGGCTCCGTTTGGGAAGTCATACTTTATCCAGTGAGGATACTCTGCGATAACCTCAACACGATTACACCCTATCTCCTCTTGTAATTCACGCAACAGAGCTTCAACCGGAGTCTCACCCTCATCGATGCCACCTTGCGGAAACTGCCACGCATTTTTAATATCTGATCGTTTTCCTAAAAAAAATTCACATTTGTTTGGGTAGTCTGAAGAGAGTATGACAGCTGCGACATTCGGACGATATCGCTTTTCTGCATTCATGACATTACTCTGCTTTCATTATAAAAATTTAAGGTCTTCGCTCAAGAATTCCCTTAGTTTTTCTGGGTGAAATTTTAGCTAAAATGTCATTAAAAATTGGTGAGAGAAATGCTGCTTTATCTTCATATACCTTACTGTGATTCCAAGTGTCACTATTGCAGTTTCAATAGCTATGTCGACCGATTTGACACCCGTCCAAGCTATATGTCAGCACTGCTGCGACAACTTGATTTTGAATTAGAAAAATTTAGCGTTAAAACGGGTGAAATTGAAACGGTTTTTATTGGTGGCGGAACCCCGTCAACTGTTGATCCGACGCTCTATAAGCCACTCTTTATGCGACTCCAACCTTATCTAAAAAAAGGGGCTGAAATCACCGTAGAAGCCAATCCCAACTCTGCTAAAAAAAGTTGGTTGCAAGGTATGCATAAACTGGGGGTCAACCGACTCTCCTTGGGGGTTCAAAGCTTCAACCAAACTAAACTCAAAGCTCTCAATCGTGCTCATTCAGCGGCTGATGCTATTCGAGCGATAGAAGAGGCTTATCATATCGGATTTGAACATATTTCTTTAGATTTGATTTATAATTTTCAGGGGGATACGCAGGAGCTGCTACGAGACGATATTAAGCAGGCGTTTCAGCTCCCTATCGACCATATTTCCGCCTATGAATTGACTATTGAATCACAAACCAAATTTGCCCATACGCCAGAAGTCAGGCAAGAGAATGAATTTTTGGCTTTTTGGGTAGCAGAAGAGATTGTCAAACAAGGATTTGAACACTATGAGATTTCCAATTTTGGAAACTATCAAAGCTTACACAATAAAGGTTACTGGGAACTCAAAGAT
Organism: Campylobacterales bacterium; assembly: GCA_014763905.1. Lineage (GTDB taxonomy): Bacteria > Campylobacterota > Campylobacteria > Campylobacterales > Sulfurovaceae > UBA1140. The sequence continues at coordinate 6,196 of JACXUN010000017.1, read as the reverse complement.
TATATCGGCTTGGGAGCTGGAGCAGTCGGATTTCAAAAAGATAGACGATACTATCCTGTTACGGATATTGGACACTATATTGAAAATCCACTAAATATTACCGAAGAGCTGATCACCGCAGACGAACTCTTGACTGAACGAATATTTTTGGGACTGCGTAGTGTAATCGGTATCGATAGAGGATATCTAACCAAGGCGATGCAGCAACGGTGTGAATTTCTTGTTCAAGAAAATAAACTCATTAAAGAGGATCAGTTTTATAAAAATAGTAACTTTTTTCTAGCGGATGAGATTGCACTTTTTATCCTAAGCTGAATCAGATACTTATATTAAAGCTTTTTCGCTAGAATTACAACATTTGACTCGAAGCAGTTCGAGTTTTCTAAATTTAGACAGTAAACCTGAGTTCGATAGAGTATCAGGTAGTAAGGGAAGATATATGTTTGGAATGGGTTTTACCGAATTATTGCTGATAGCTATCGTAGCTATTCTCTTTTTGGGGCCGGATAGATTGCCTGATGCGATGGTTAAAGTCGCCAAATTTATCAAAGGAGCTAAAAATGCTATCATGGAAGCCAAAAGTGCCATCGATAGCGAAGTCAAAATCTCTAAACTGAAAGAGGAAGCGTTAGGCTATAAATCACAACTTAAAGCCGCTACCGATGAACTACAAGGATTCAAAAACCTCAATCCGATGAACTCACTCAAAGAGTCTTTCAATGAAACTACCCAACTCCTGCGGAAAGAGACGGAAGCATCCAACGTGACCACTCCGATCGAACCGAAGCAAGATGAGAGTCTCATCACCAAAAAACGAAACAGTGAAAGCGGGGATAAGCAGTAATGTTTGAAGATTTAAAACCGCATCTGATAGAACTCCGTAAACGTTTAGCGATCTCAGTGATTACCGTCATTGTTTTTGCCTTTGTCGCCTTTGGATTCAATCAAGAGATTATCGCCTTTGCCAAAGCCCCCTTAATGGGTGTCGTCAACGGCGATCCGTTTATCGGTGGTATCGGTATATTCTTTACCGCCCTTAAAATCTCAATCTTTACCGGATTTCTCTTTGCACTGCCGGTTGTTTTCGCTCAACTGTGGGCCTTTATCGCTCCGGGACTTTATGATAATGAGAAAAAATATGTCATTCCCTTTGTCAGTATCTCAACCCTTATGTTTTTACTCGGTGTCGCCTTTGCCTACTGGGTCGTTATTCCGTTAGGATTCCAATTCTTATGGATGTTTGCCGGAAACTTGGTGAACTTCTTACAAACATTGGATGAGTATATCGGTATCTTTACCAAAATCCTTTTTGGATTTGGGATAGCCTTTGAGTTACCGGTTATACTCTTCTTCTTAGGGGTACTGGGATTGATTGATGATAAGATACTGCGAGACTTTTTTGGATATGCCGTTGTCATTATCTTTGTTGTTGCGGCTCTCCTAACCCCGCCGGATGTCATTACACAGCTTCTCATGGCAACTCCATTGGTTCTACTGTATGGTGTCTCTATTCTGCTTGTCCGTATGGTCAATCCGTACAAAGGTGATGACAAAGATGACGATGAGGACGCGACTGAAGCATAATGGACTCTTCTGAACTGTTAACTGCGAGTTATGATTATGAGCTTCCGGCTCATCTCATAGCTCAACACCCCGTCTATCCGCGTGATACCGCCAAATTGCTGCTCTATGACCGACAAAGTGATACGATTACGCATACTACTTTTCATGAATTGCTCCACTATCTGCCTCCAAACTGTGATGTATTTCTCAACGATACCAAAGTGATCAAAGCTCGTATCTTCGGTGAAAAAGCAAGCGGCGGCAAGATAGAATTGCTTTTTAATAAACCGCTCAATGCTACTAAATATCTGGTAATGATTCGGGGACGGGTCAAAGTCGGAACCAAACTCTTTTTTGACGACCGGCTAACGGCTACCGTGATCCTACTCAATCCGGACGGCTCCCGAGTGGTCACCTTTACCCATAATGGAGAGACGATACGGTTTGAGGAACTGGTTTTGGTTCTGGATCGAATCGGGCATATCCCACTTCCTCCCTATATGCATAGAGAGGATAATCAAGAAGATGAGAGGGATTATCAAACCCTCTTTGCCAAAAATGCCGGAGCGGTCGCAGCACCTACCGCTTCACTGCATTTTACCCCTGAACTGTTTGAGGCACTGCAACAACGTCATCAAACGCATAAAATCACGTTGCATGTCGGAGCTGGAACCTTCAAACCGGTCGAGGTTGACCATATCTTAGAGCATCCGATGCATTCCGAATATTTTCATATCCCACCACAAAGTGCTGAAGTATTACGAAGTGAGAAGTCTATTTTAGCCATCGGTACCACAGTGACACGGACGGTAGAGTATTTTGCCCGAACCGGTCAAGTAGAAGGAGAGTGCGATCTGTTTCTCAATCCACGCAATCCCCCTATCCGAGTTTCTCATCTTCTGACTAACTTTCACCTACCCAAAAGCACGCTGATTATGCTGGTCTCTGCCTTCATTGGTAGAGAAAAAACATTGCAAATTTACCATGAGGCGATTGCCAATCACTATCGTTTCTTCTCGTACGGCGATGCGATGCTTATTATTTAGCATCGCCAAGGCATAAATTTCATTATGAAATTGATATAATCATATCTTTTAACTTTGCTATAAAGGTTGTTTTTGCTCTGGATGAAACCATGACGATCAGAGAGGTCATGGCAGAAGAGGAGGAGATATTTAACTTCTCCCGTATTCTAATCTATAATGAGACCATTGATCATGTCACCAGACCGGTACTGACTAAGCAGCTTTTTAAAGAGTCGCTCAAAGACGATACCGTCGTTACCCTAGCCAGTATCAAAAAAGATATCTTCAGCATCAATGAGAACATTCCGGTTGCCAAAGCACTAGATCTATTTATCATATGTTCCTAGTCACAGACAGTTATGATCAGACGGAGGGGATTGTCACCCTCGAAGATTGTGTTGAGACGGTTCTGGGTATTGAAATTGTTGATGAGAGTGACACCGTTGACGACATGCGTCAACTCGCCAAACTCCTGATGAAACAGAAACGGCGTACCAGAGAGTTAAGTAAACAGATCAAAGCTTAACGATTAGTCTGAATAAACGCATCCTTATTGATCTGCTGCTGAATGGTCTGCAGAGCCGCACTCGCTTCATTTGGCGTACTAAACGGACCGATAAACACACGGTAAAATTGCCGATCTCCCGATTGAATCTGGTCAATCGAATAGGTAAAGCCCAATTGGGTGATCTTCAACAAATAGTCTGCACTCGGATTTTCTAAAAAGCTGCCCGCTTTGACATAGTATCCGTCGCCTGCCGTATTGTTGCTATCGGTCGCATTTTGGTCCTCAATCTCCACCGGTTTCGGATAGACCACATGACTCAATGGTTTGAGTGCCAATATTTTTAGCCGATTCTCATCACGAATCAACCGAATCTTATGCACATCCTGACCCCGTTCATACTCTTCACCATGGTCAAACCGCCAAAAGACGGTACACTTGACATCGATAAAAGTCGGCTCCCGTTTAATCACCCGTACCGTCCCTAATTTATAGGTTCGCTTCGGCCACCTTTTATAAAACTTCACCTTCTCATTCCGCAAAGCTAGATAACTGAGATTCTTTTTATACATATACTGCTGCATCGGAAAGTAGTGATAGATGGTGAGTTTATCTAAGAAGTTCTCCTCTTCACCCATATAGTAGTTGTTGAGAAAATTTTTGATATAAGAGAGATTGAGTACCGATGCCTCTTCCTCATCCATGGGAGCTAGAAACTTCCGGCTTACCCATCCCTCCAGATAATCGGCTCCCACAAGATAGGAGATATAACACCACTCTCGTCCCCCAGTATCATAACGGCACTCTCGAATCTCAATCCCCATCGCATCGGAGGGTATCTTTCCGGCAATAGTCCGGGCATTAACCAAAGGAAGGGTTCGGACATTGAGAAATGCTCCCGGTTTAAGATTGGTAACCCGATACTCGGTAGCATAGACAAAACTAAAAATCAAAATGGTTAATAATAGTACTTTTTTCATAACAAAATTATACAACAGCGAGAAAAAAAAGTATATTAATTTATGCTAATCGTGCGACTCAGGTTAATACATTGGGTTCACACGTAATCATCCACTATAATACTCCGTCGAACTCAGGTTAATATCTTCCATAGTTTAAACCTATATGTTTTTACCAATTCTATCAGAAAAATTGAATCATTCTTAAAATATTTCATTTTGTAATATTTTTAATCACCAACTATTGCCAATCTAGCCTTAAGCCCCACCGTCGTACTGTACCCCACCTCCACAAACCTGAGTGTCCCATTGCTATCATAGATAAAGGTAGTCGGAAAGGCTTCGACATTGAATTGCTTGGCTAAGGCTCCTTTTGGGTCATTGACAACGGGGTAGGTGTATCCTCGCTCCTGCATAAACTGCTGCAGGGTTTGATCATCACCCGAGTTGACAGCGACCGTAATGACATGAGCTTGATCTTGAATCGATTCCAAGTTGGGAGCTTCGAGTTTACAGGTCGGACACCAGGTTGCCCAGAAGTGCAGTACGGTGGGTTGTTGATTGGCTTGGGTTGAGAGGGTCTGCTGCTCGATGGTGGTCAATCTCAAATCGGGCAGTTGATCACTGGTATCGGGTTGTCGAAAATAGTTGATGACCCAACTCAATACCATGATTAGTAAAAGGGTTGAGACGATCTCCTTGATGATGTTTTTCCATGACCAGTTTTTCATTGAGATACCAACCACCGCTCTAAAATGATTTTGGCAGCCATCGAATCGAGTTTCCCGTCACGCTTATGCCGAAAGACCCCTTGGGTGAGTTCCTTCGCTTCAAAAGAGGAGCCTTGTTCATCTTGGTAGTGGACTGTGATATGCTCCAGCTCCAACAGGGCAACAAAATGTTTAATACGCCGTTCCATCTCTTCTTCGCTAGAGCCGCCTTTGGGGAGTCCTACGATCAAAGTCTCAATCTCCCACTCTCTCAAAAAAGCTTTGGTATCACGGGCGGCTTGGTTACGATTTTGACGCAAGATTGCCTCTTGGGGAAATACTATTTTGCCATCCATGCTTATGGCAACACCGATACGTTTGAGTCCTACATCTATACTGGCTACTTTCATAGCGAAAGCATACCCAATCAAGACATAGTTTAAACTTTCTCCGCCGGTATGTGCTGATAGAGCTGTTGATAAAATTCCAGACTAGACCTTTTTGGTATTGAACTTATATTTCTCGACGATCTCGACCAACATCTGCTGTTCTGCTTCCAAGAGATCCCCGTCGACCGTTACGCCGCCGTATTCATAAAGCGGCAGCAGCTGTTCGATATATGCCTGTTTGTTTCGATTATCGGCACTATTAACCTGAGTTCGACAAGGCAAACAAATTCTACACAAATTTTAATTATGATAGAAATAAGGTAAACTACACAGGAAAGTGAGGTTCTCTATGAAGTACACTTTATTACTCTATTCTATGATCGGTACATCGCTTTTGATGGCTGATAGCAGTTTAGGTACACCGATGGGAAATTACAACGGGTATAATGACGGAACAAGTACCGTAACTACCACGACGACAACCACTACAACCACTACAACTAATCCTTCACAAATCTATCGTGAAGATGATCACCGCTATGATAAGCGGTACAGCGACTTTGATTATGATCAGTATGGATATTATAATGATGATGGATTCTATTTTGGCTATTTTGATCGAAACGGATACTTCTTCAACAATATCTTTTTCACCTATACCCCTTGTTTTACCTATGATGATCGTCTCTATCGACGTGCCTATTTTGCTCCGCACCATCACCACTACAGACGCTATCGCCACCATCGTATCAATGATTGGAACCGTCTCCACCACTATCGAGAACCCAATGCAATCATTTACGGTCACTATTATGATCGACCAAGTTATCGTCCTTCATCTTATCCGTCTCACTATCGACACGATACAGCACGGATTACCAATGAGCGGTTCGGTACCACACATCGAGCAGAACCAACCTATCGCAGTCAATATAATCAGAGCCGTGACAATAGTTCCAGAAGCTATGAGAGACGAGACTATAGTCAAAGTTCAAGAAATCAAGAATCTCGATATGAGCGAAGAGATTATGCACCTAGAGATACC
>JACXUN010000016.1 GCA_014763905.1 Campylobacterales bacterium | reverse complement strand
AGGTTATTAACATGCAACAACTCACACTGCTTATTCAACGATAGATTCAGCTTGGTATCTACAAGTGCTTTTCGCTTATTTGATGATACCAAGCTGACGAGCTTTCCCTCTAAAAAATCCTTTTCGATCGTTAGATTCCCTACTTTTTTGGCTAACGCATCTTTATCTTTTTCAGTGCCTCTATACAATCAACAAACCCAATTTGAAGCATCTTTTTTCACATCTAAAACCGATACTCCAAATGCATCCCATACGAAGCCTCATCAATCAACCCAACCCCCTTATAGTAATCCAAAAGCAACCGAAGTTGATCGCGGTGATATGGCATACCGGCTATGCCCAGAGAGAGGGAGGTTCCGATATGGTTTTGATCATTGATACTCAGACCTATTGTACCGAAGGGTTGCCAGTTGTGGTGGTGTCGGTCGGCTCCGAGGTGACCGATGGAGAGCTGGGTCGTCAGTTCATTGAAATCTTGGATGGCAAAGGGGAGCGTGTCGTCGAAACGGTATCGGTTGATCGAGAGCAGGTTATACCACTGGATATCGGGATATCCGGTTCGGAAGAGACGGTTATAGGAGAGTTGGAGCTGTTCTCCCTCTCCGATTGACTGCCCATGTTGATGGTAGCGGGTTTGGGCATACGCCAGTCCGAGTTGTTCGTATTGGGTGAGCATGAGGCTGCTGCCCAGTTTGGCTTGGTCTTCTACGGTGTCGAGTTGAAGCTGCGGCATCAGTTCGGTCGGTTGATGATAGTGACTGCTCCACCCGAAGATTAGCGGCTCCCACTGATAGTGGATATCCAAGGATGCGGAGTTGAAACTCTCCTCACCGAAATGTCGGCTGATGGCACTGTTCCAACTCCATGTCGCATCTTTTTGCTGCAAAGAGAGAGCGAGTGAATTGTCAATGACCTGGTTTGCTTGCGACAATCGATAGTCACGCTGTTGGAAGCCTAGCTCCATGTCGAATGTTCGATAGAGATGCCAGCGTTGGGCAAATCGGTGCTGCTGTAGGGTGATATCATCAGAGAGCTGTCGCCATTTGGTGCTAACGTGGTTGGTATAGATTTGATCGCCGTAGTCCAATTGATTTTGAGCGGCGAGAATCTGTGTATAGAACTGCTGATAGGATTGATTATCACGCTCCTCAGTTAGGAGTGGTTTGAGCCATTTGAGAGCGAGATCGTTCATCTGGAGGGTGTGGGCGGCGACGACTGCCGGGAATCCGACTTCGCTTTGAATATTTTTGGCACGTCGCAGTGCCGTAATCTCTTGTCGTAATGCATTGAGATTCTGAGTATCGATTAAAAACCATAGATAGGCTTGGTGGAGTTTGACACTGTAAGGGTCTTGTTCCAAGGCTTGGGTATAGAACTGATAAGCTTTGGCTTGACGATGGGTTTGGTCGTAATAGTGAGCCAGTAGGATTAGATAGTCGGTCGATTTTTCTAGTTTTGCCTGCGTGGTCGGCGGTATCTGTTCGAGGACGGCTTGAATCGTGTCGTATGCCTTTTGATCCATATAGTAGTAGAGCAGAGCCATAAGAAAATCACGTTTTTGGCTCTTGTCCCATGCTTTTTGATAGAGATATTCGATTTGCGGTTTTTTGCTGAGATGTTGCTCTAGTGTAATGAGATGATAGTAGTAGGCAGGGTACAGCAGATCGGCTTTTTCATAGCTCCAGAACTTCCGATAGAGATAATCATAATCTTTCATGAGTGATGCCATATCGATGAGCTGTTTATCCACACTCTGGAGCGGGTGATCTTGCTTTACTCTTTTGGCTATCGGATAGGCTTCGTGATATGCGTGTTGGGCAATATGCAGCTCAATTGCCAGCTGATCTAAGAACGGATCGGTTCCATATTTTTTCTGATACGATTGATAAAGTTCCAGAGCATGAGGATAGTGATTGTTATCATAACTGGAGATCATCGCCTGTTTATGCACGTCACGGCTAGGATGTTTTTCTAAAAGTGCCGTGAAGTAAGACTCTGCCTTGTCAATCTCTCCGGTATAGTAGAAGTACTCCGCCATATCTGCCACGGCACTCATATTGCCGTCATCAATCTCTTTTTGATAAATCTCACCTAAAAGCGGATAGTCCATATCAAAAGAGGACTGCTCCAAGATATACCGTTGGTACGACTCGGTATGATAGGTGAGATAGCCGTGCCGATTGAGCCGTGCCGCATCCTCTATCTCTCCCAACCAGTTGGCGATACGAATGGCGGCATCCAGCCACTTCGGATCGAGATATTGCCCGTAAGCATAGTAGGCGATCTCCAGAGCGGTATCCAGATTGCTGGTATACTGGAGGGTTTGGATCGCCAGATCGATCACCTCGGGATTAAACGCGTGCCGGTATTGGGCAAACATCTCTATTGCGAAGTTACTCGCCGCCTGTGTATCCCCGCTCTGCAGGAGGGTATGGAGGATGAGGTAGATATCGGAACTTCCTAAATCTTTTCGTTCTTGATAGTGTCGGATCAGTGAAGCGATCTTTGACTTTCGGGTTGCTGGATCAGGGTTTTGCTGCAGGGCGTAAAGACTGAAGTTAAAGAGATGGAACAGCTCATCGGGATTTTGGGTTTTGAGAAAGCGTTTCGTCGATACTTCAGCGGCTTTGTCATATTCGCCTCGTTCAAAGAGTAGACTTAAGGCACTTTCGAGCAGTTTTTTGTCCAGCTGCGGATACTCGATGAGTCTCTGTAGATAGGCATAGGCTTCGTCGGGATGGTTGAGTGTGATCGCCAGATAAAATGCCTGCTCCTCCAAAGGATAAGTGACGATATCAGGGCGTTGATGGATCAACCCTTTGAGCGCGGTATATTTGAATCGGGTAAAATCCATCTGTGTCGCTTCCGCGAAGAAAAAGAGATAATCCCGCCGCCCCTTGGTATAGGCATAATAGTTCAAGAGTTTGGTATGCAGGGTGGTTAATACGCCTGCCTCTTCATGGTTTTTTGCTTTTTGCTGGAAGTACTGCTCTTTGATAATGAGATACTCCTGTTTATAAAGCTCATCCAAGAGGCTTTGATCGGTGGCGGTTGCAATCAGTTCACTGTTGAGTTGCGAGGCTTTATCAAATGCTCCTTTGTAGCGGTAGTTTTTGATCAGCAGCATCTTCAAGTCAACGCTGTCGGGATGGTAGAGCAGCATACTCTCCAGATAGTTGATCGAGAGGTGGGTATTTTCTTGTTCGACCTGTACCAGTGCTTCGATATTCCCTTTGGGAAAGAGCAGATACAAAACAAAGCCAAATACAACAATAATCCCGATCATCTCTTTGAGAGAGAGAATGGCATTTTGCTCTTGATTATTGGCACTCGAATACAACATTGACTCCTTGTTGATTGACGGTCTGAATCGTTAGGCTCTGTTTGGTTTGGCTTGTCTTTAGGGTGTTATCCGTGATCAGATGACATCCAGTCGGCAGATGAAAGCGGGCTTCCAGCGGCATATTGGACTCCAGTTCAAAACGATAACGGGTTGGTGTGTGCTGCGTTGCCTTGACCCAGCCGTTGGACTCAATGAGATAGGGGAGATCTGGTTGATGATCGCTGATAACCAGACGTTGCTCTTTGCCACTATCAAGTGTGATATAGGTACTCTCTTGATGGTGACGGTATCCGGCTACCCCTTGGGAGCGGCGGATATCGACGTAAACCGGATTATCGACCCGAACGGTTTTGAGATCACCGCTATTGCGTATCTCATACCCCTCGTCGGTTTTGCCGAGTGCGGTTCGGTAGAAGTCGGTCACCTTATCGATATACTGGGAGGCATAGAGTTTGGCGGTGTTCTGTTGCATCGCCCACTCATAGACATCGATAAGGGCATTGAACGAGGCGAGTTTAGAACCGGAATAGAAGTGATAATAGATATCGATTGGTTTCAGCCGTTTTGGCTCTCCTGTCATCTCAAAGGTACTGATGGCATTACGGTAACCCCAGAACGGTCCCAGCCAGTTATTGGTATAGACGTTTTCGTTCTGCTGTCCGGTATAGACCTGCCAATAGGCATCATGCTGCACTCCGAATGGGGCGATGCGGTTCAGCCAAGGCGTGCGGGTTTTGGCGGTGGTATCTCCGCCGTTGAGGGCGATAATCCCTTGTCGTTCGATATAGGCGAGGGTCTCTTTGTTCGGGAGACAATCCCCCGACCAGAAGAGAATTTGCTTAGATCGTTTGGTTTCCGGTGCCAGTGAAAGGGCAAAATCGACACTCTTTTTGGTCTCTTTTTCCAGTGAAAAAGTATAGTTTTGGAGGGGAAGATGATAGAGTTTTCCCTCTCTTAAGTGGTTGTGATAATAGGTCTCTGTCTCTCCTTGTTTGGTTTCATTCCAGAAGAAGGGGTGAGAGAGGGTATGACTCGCCGGTTCGACCCACGGAAGCCGGTAGAGTTCTCGTGCGACCCGTTTCATACGTTCAGAGAGTTCGGGATAGAGACCGCTGCTGTCCACCTCACCTTGGATAATTGAGAGGGTATGTGGGATTGGATAGCGTTTGTAGATATGTTCCATCAGATATTCGACCGAGAGCTTTTCCGGTTCAAATTGTACCGACTCCATAAACCCATCCCCATCCACATGTGCCAAAAGGATTCGTCTACCGGCTTCGGTGGTGGGATCAGGTACAGGAATGCTTTCGAGTCGCAGAGCGGTTTTGAGGAATCTAAAAGGATCAATCGTCCAGAGGTTTTCATCTCCCAGACTGTGAGTCAGGGCATTATGCAGGGCATATCCGCCCCACGGGGTCACGGCGATGGGTGTACTGCTTTGACCGTTGGGATAGTTGATCGTCAAAACCGGGTCTCCCGCTTGGAGCTGAATCAGGTTCGGTTCATACTCTATAGAGGCTTCAATCTCATAGGCACCATACGGTTTTCGGTACGCTGCTTGGCTTTTGGTTGTCCACGGATTCTCATTGGCGGTCTCCGTAATGCCCAAAGTTTTGAGCCGCTCAGCCGTCGGATTAAAAGAGAAGCTGTTGACAAACAAGACTTTGATACCCCGTTTGATAAGACGCTGCGTCCAATCAAAGAGACGTTGATCATTTTGTGTCTTGCCATTACTCCAGACAATAACGGCATGGTATCGGTCTTCGACACCGCTTGGCAGCTCTTGATCGGCAATATCATAGAGAATCGGCACATATCCATAATACTCCAGCGGCATTGATGCCATGAGATGGACATCGGAATAGACCGGGTTTCGGTCTTTGAAGATCGATTGATTATAAAGGATCAAGATATCCCGCCGTATCCGTTTGACATTACACTCTCCCTGCTCTTGGAGCAGTCCGTCGGTGACATAGGGGATGATGCCCAATTTTTTGACCGCTTGGGCAATCTTTAACCGTTTTTGCGTTCCTTGGTCGCTATACTCAATGGCAATAGCATCCAGTCCGAACTGCTGAGCCTTTTTGAATTGATTGAGGAGCCACTCCCGGTCACTATCCGATACGGTGATGTAGGCTTTTTGTGCGTGATCATACCCGGCGATCAGACTTTCGGCGACCACCGCATCGATATCTGAATGTATCTGATCGATAATCTCAAACGCCCGATTGACGATCAGTTTCACATCAGGATAGCGGAGGTGCAGTGTATGGATAAAGCTGACTAGAGCTTTTTGCTGGGTTTGGAAAAGGGCTTTATCTTTGGCGGTCACATGGTAAGCATCCATCGTATCTAGGAAGAAGTTGCGGTATCCCTGTTGATAGAGCTTGGCGACTCGCTGTAGGATAAAGGCTTGATATGCCTCCTGACGCAGATCGGCGATGAGGGAGTTCCAGGTTTTGTTTTCCGAGATGATCCACGATTCTTGATACGGAGTTTCTGTTTTTCGCCACGGTTCGATCTCTCCAACACTGACATAGGCTACCATCTTGTCAGGATATCGTAGGGCGTAAATGTTGTCGATCGCATCCGCTTCGACGATCACTTTGTCGTAGAAATTGATGAAGCGGTCATCGATGTTTTTACTATAAATAAAGGCATACCGTTCATCACCCATTACGACTTTTAAAAAGAGAATGAACAAGATTACTAGTTTACGCATATTTTCTCCTATTGCAGCATAAAGGTCTGATAATCAATCTCTTGCAAGATTTTATTGAGCGTATAGATACTCGACACAAAGAGTATCAGCAGCGTAACACTAAAACCATAGCCGTAAAAATAAGGACCTAGCTGCACACTGACCCATGTCAGCAGGGCATTGAGCAGGACAAAGAGGATGGTATAGAAGAGAGCCTCTTTTTGCCGGTCGATATAGTAGAGATAGGCTAAAATCGACATGAATCCCAACTGGAGCTGAACCCCGATGACGTTAATGTAAAAAAGCGGCATATAGAGTTTGGGTATCTGCAACAGTTCAAAAATCGTCTCCGCACTCAAAAAGAGCAGGATATTGAACATCCCTTGAACAAAGAGTACCTCTTTGATACTCCGTTGCACCGCTTGAATCATGCGATTTTTATAATAGAGTATCTGCTCCAGTGTACCGTGATGGGTTAAAGCGTTGTAAAACTTCTCACACACCGTAGCAAAGTCCGCCTCCAGACGGTAAAAGAAAACCGCCATCCCGGGGATAATCGAGAGATACGCCAAAAAGATCGGAAAATCATAAACCATCGAGGCGTGCAGATGGTCGATCACGGCATATCCCACAATTGGCGAATACCAGAATATCACCTTGTCGATCCAGATGGCTAAATTGTAGCCCATCCCTGACCAGCCTAGTTTCCAGTAAAACTTGCCGTACCGCTCCTGATAGATATCAAAACGGATAAAACGGCGGTTGTGAGGATTATTCGACGGATAGTGGTAGATGATACCAAAAAAGAGTAGGATAAAGAGCAGACTATTTCCCAATAAAAACGAGAAGAGCAGTCCGATCACTCCGTAATCTTTCATCACCAAAGCGGTCAGATAGACTGTCCCGTATCCGATGAGGTAAAAGAGCAGGATATAGCGGTAGAGTTTCAGACTCGCCGCTAAGATATTGGCGATCCAGACACAGCTCAGGACGATAAAGAGGGCAATATAGAGCAGGATAAAGAGATGACTCTGGGTATCAAAAAGCCAAAGAGAGAGCGGCAGCACGATCATAAAGGAGACCACCACTGTCACCATCAGCGTACCGAAAAAGTTGGGCAGTATCAGATAGGAGCGTTTTTCATAAAGACGATCGGCGACAAATCGTGTAAACGGGAGCTGGATAAATCCGGTAATGATCGAGCTTAACGCCAGAGCCGAGACATAACTCACCGAGGCTTGCAGCAGGATATTGTCGTGATCTTCGAGGGTCGAGAGATAGATATTGGTCAGACCGATTCCCAATATAATAATCATCGAAATGACCCACGGTCCGCTGCTCAGGGCTGCCGAGTATCCAAAAGTCTTGATGACTGAGGTGAGCGTCTGTTCACGTAAAATTTTTTTGAGTTCAAATCCTATGCCTGCCATGATCGGTTGATCCTTTGAAATGTCTCGTCGTAAATCTTTCGATAGTTTTCTAAAAAACGCTGCTGGGTATAGAACCGATTGACCCGTTTGATCGCAGTATCTTGTGCCTGATGCCATCGGTCAGAATCGGAGAGCAGTTCGATATATCCGGCTGCCAACTCAGTTGGATTGGCGATTTGGCAAACCCTGCCGGCACTGCCGAGGGCTTGATCTCCCGGTTCTTCTCCGCCATAGATCAGCTCTCGGCAGGAGCCGACATCGGTGCTGACACACGGAACCCCGGCGGCAAACCCCTCCAGAATGACCAGCGGCATCCCCTCACTGATCGAGGTAAGGGTCAAGAGTCCGCTTTGGGGTAGGATATCGACAATATTTTGGAATCCCAAAAACTTGATATGATCTTGAAGGTCGAGGATATGGATCAGCTCCCGGCACTCTGCCACATAGGCGGCATCTTCATCATCTGGTCCCACGATCCACCCTTCGATATCGGGAATAGTATTCGCCGTAATACGAATCGCCCGGATAAAGGTCTTGATATCTTTGATCGAAACGACCCGTCCGATTAGGGTGATCACCGGAGGAATCGTCTCAGGACGAGATGAGAGCGTAGCACCCAATCGCTCCACATCTACCCCGTTGGGAATGATACGGCATTTGGCAGCATCGGCTCCAAATTGAATCTGTGTCGCTTGTGCCTTGCCAAAGAGTGAGAAGATATGGTCGGCTTGATGGTAGCTCAATCGTCCGATCCCTTCAAAAAACTTGACCCACATGGTCTTGATATAGTTCTCCTCATCGGATTTTTGGAACAGTTCCAGTTTTTTATGCAAAAAGAGCGAACTGGCGAGGAGATCAATCTTCCGCTCCTTGGTATAGATACCGTGTTCGGTCAGGATATAGGGGCGTGCCTGATCATACGAGAGCAGGGTTGCCAAAAATCCGGCATATCCTGTAGAGGGAGAGTGAACGATCTTGCCTCTATTTCCGATAAACTTTGCCAGTTTGGCGATCCGCCAGATCGGCATGTGGATATTACGTACTGTCCAGAAGTAGTCGATGAAGGCGATATCGGAGCCGTATTCTTGATTTTTGCGGGTGATAAATTTCCACGATTCCCGGCTAAAAAGAAAGGTTGACTCATCAATGGTAGAGAGATAGAAGTTGAGATGACGAATTGTATCGGGCAGACTCTGGTGCGTATGAGTATGTTTAAACCACTCATGCAGTTCTTCCACCATCTCAAACGCTTTGGGGTCACCGTCATTGGGCGTAATTTCAGGTTGTTCCTGCTCGTCAAACATATAAATTTGTACCATATAGACCAAGTTGTCGGGAAATTTAAACAGTGGAGTCGGGGAGTAGTCTTGACGGCGACTTCCGATAAATGCGATACCAAAGGTGTACTGCGGCAGTCCCTGCATCAGTTGAGCGATCCACGAGGAGACCCCGCCGCGTACATAGGGGTAGGTTCCCTCAGCCGGTATCAGGATATCGGGATTGCCCTTGTCTAGGATCACTTCCATCTAGCGGCTCCACATTTGACAGATCGATTTCATTTTGAGATTGACCCCGTGTTCATCTCGGTGCATATAGTCCGGGATACGGTTAAAGGCTCTCATCTCATAAGCGATCTCGGCAAGAAACGGATTGACAGCCTGCCGCGGCATCCCTTGTTCGATCGCTTTTTCAAAATGGTTTTTAGCCGTGGCAAACTCTCGATTATAGATATATATTTTGCCCAGCAGCATCGATACTTTACTGTTGGGACGGCTCATCTGGAGTTTCTTTTCCGCCTTTTGGGTATAAAAGGTGGCGAGTTGACTGTCGGCTATTCCGTGAAAGATAAACTGCCAGTAGGTCTCTGCCACCAGATAGGCATAGTGATCTTTTTCCGTTTCATCTTTAGCCTCATAGAGATGTTTGGTGAGTTTTTTGAGGTCACTGTTGAGTTTCTCTTCATAGGATGAAATGAGGGAGAAGGCGTAGAGCCGTGTCTCTTCGGATGAATCGGAGAGGAACTTTTTGATACGTCCGATATTGTGGCGATCTTTGCTCTCGTAGAGGATTTTGAGTGATTTGATCTTCTCGTCGGTGGAGACCTCTTTCCAGTGTCCGTGAGTCGAGATATCGATAATCCCTTCGTGAAACCGACTATCAATCAGCGGAAGTTGAGCATAATAGCCCTCAAAATCCATCACCCCGTAATCGGGTCGGCTTTGACGGTAGGTCGCCCAGCCGATACCGAATATCAGCATCGGTAGAGCAAAAAGCAACCCCAAAAAGAGCAGTCCAAAACTCATCACCGTCATAAAGATAAAAATCTGCCGTCGATAGAGCCGGTATCGTTTTGGGAGTAAAAAACTAATGATCAATGCAACAGTTCCCCAGATTAGGAGTAGGGCAAAGATCAGTATCAATAGGGTATCCCACGCATTTGGCTGTTGCAAAATGCTGATGAGATGAGGGTAGAGTGCGTTAGGATGCCACACAGCCATACTCCTCTAAGAGTTGATCAAAATGAACGACACTGATCTGCTTACTGATAATCGTCTCGAAATGATCCCTGCCGATATAGGTTTGGAGTCCCGCTTCGATCGACTCTATTTTGTGCCGATTGGTGATATCTTCCAGTTGATTATCCAGTTTTTTGGCGGTCTTTACCATACCGCTGCGTGCTACAAACGGGAAGAGAATCAGATGGATATACCGGTTACCGCATTGCACGGTAATATATTGATCCAAAATCTCGATCGTCTCATTTTGATAGAGATAGTCACTGATACTTTGGTGGAGATAGGGATCACGGGTGACAATAGTGTAGATACGGCTGTCGATATTGAAACCGCGTACAATATTGCTGAGACGAGTCACCTCCATTTTAAAATCGATCAGAGATTGATCAGTTGAAGTAGAGAGAGCGGTATCGGCATGAGAGATGCTGATTGATTCTCGTTTTTTGTATTTCGTCCAGATATACTCAAAGACAATATTGATTTTGAGCAGCATATCCTCATGATAAAAGAGGAACGGAATATCTTGGATAATCAGCATCGCCGCGACATCATCCCGTTGATCTAAAAAAGGGACGACATAGAGATAGTTGGACTGCTCTTTGTCGTTTAGGTCTTTGAGGTAGATCGCTTTGCGGAGCAGCAGAGACTCTTCGATCATGGTATCCTGTCTGTCTACGGTATGATCCATCCCGCCTATGGCTGCGAGGCAGTGACGCAGGCTGTTGTTTTGGACTTGCCATATCGCAGCCCGTTTGACCATAAAGAACTTCTCCATCACTTTGAGGGTATTTTCGGCACTGGTTTGGGAAGACTCCTCTTGCGTTTTTTCAAGCAGTTCGGCAATGACGAAACGGATCGAGAAAGGTTCGCTGATATAGTTGGACTCCAATTTATCATGCGAGATTTTGAGGGTAAAAAAGGCATTGGTTAGCTCTTTGAGCCGGAGTTTGAGATATTTGCTTCGGATGGTGAGTTTATCGATTCGACTGTGAACGTTATAGAAAAAGAGTCCATAAAGGAAGACGAAAAAGAGGTTTTCCAATAAAAATGAGGTGAAGATCGGATCATCACGATAGGTAAAAAGGGAGAACAGTCCAAAAACAACCCACATCAACATGCCCATACTCAGACCATAGAAGAGGGTCACTATCGCTAACCATAAAATGAGGAAAGTAAATGGATAATGTATCAATAGTGGATCGTGGGAATCGATAAAGTAACCGACGAAACAGATAATTAGGGTAAAGGCAATCACTTCAAAGCTTTGGGCCAGAAGTGAACGTTTTTTGAGTGTCATGTTGGTCTGATCATGGTACAAATTGAGGGATCAACGCCTCGGCGATCTCTTGGGCGACCGTCCCGATTGATTGATGTCCCAAACCGCTTTTGGCACCTAATCCGCTAAAGACCACTTGATTGGTCTGTAGATCGATCACTTTGAGCGTAAAACTGACAACCGGCTCTGCGTCGATACCGGTTTTGTACCGCCACTCCTGTACCTCACCGGTGATGAGGTAGTTTAATTTTTTGGATTGGGCAATTTGAATCTGTTGATTTAATTGTTGGGTTTTAGTTATCTCCGCACTATCTGCCTCACTCCCCTCGACCATGGAATAGAGAGTGATAGATTTTTTTGCCAATACTCCCTCTACAATACTGGCGACACTCAACCCTGCCATAGGGGTTTCGGTATAGTTCCAAAATGAACCGATGGCATACTGTTTGGCGGCTGGAAGCTGGACAGCACTTTTGTTGATGTGACTGGCACATCCTCCTAGTAGAATTAGCATTAGTAGTAAACTACTTAGTTTCTTTAATATAGACATCCTTAATCCCTTAAACTCTTTGGTTAATTGTATAGCATTAGCCTTTATAAGTAAATAATTTTAAGTTAGAATGAGTGCCAAATAGGCTAAATAGTGTGATTTAGCCTAGTATTATCGTGATTTTTTATTGAAATAATTGACTTTAATGTTATTAGGCTTTTTTGCCTTGATCGAGTATAGCCAGTGTCAATCCACCGATGAGATAGATCATCGGCAGTTCAATACTCCATGCCCCGTGATCACCTAGACTGAAGATATCGCCTCGATGCACCAATAGAATAGCTACCAGCATATTGAAAGCGATAATGGCACCAGCTGCTCGGACATATTGCCCGGCTATCAAAAGAAGCGGAGCAATGAGTTCACCGACAAAGACACCCAAGGCGATATAGTTCGCATAAGGGATATTGACGGCAACCAACATATTGACAATATGGTCAATTCCATTAATGATTTTGTCAATCCCGTGAAAGAGCAGCAACACACCCAAACCGACACTGAGCAGACGAATAGAATTACTATTTTCCATAATTTAACCTTTTGTTTTATTTTATTATATCAAATTTAATTGTATCGAAAAAAACACTTTATGCGTAAATATTTAAATATTTGAGAGATAAAGGGGTTATCGGATATATAATACTCCGTCGAACTCAGGTTAATATTTA
>JACXUN010000191.1 GCA_014763905.1 Campylobacterales bacterium | reverse complement strand
CACCTCGGGTCTGAAGCTTTCTTCCGATAAGACTTATACCATTCAAGAGATTTATGTAGAAGAGACAAGAAATATTGCCAAAGCGACGCTCAAATATCTGACCATGACACCAACACGAAAAGAAGCACCCTCTTCACCTATAGCTGGCTACTTCAACTGCATCAAGAGATGTTCGGTGAAGTGTGGGAATGGACCGAGAAACCAAGACATTGTAAGCTCTCCATTGGTATCAAAGCCTATTTAGTCCCGATGGAGCTCAAAAAACTAAGTGATGACATTGTTTACTGGAGAGAGAACAAAACGTTTGATCCGATTGAAACTGCCACACGTATACATCACCAAGCGGTACAAATCCATCCCTTTCAAAACGGTAACGGCAGATGATCACGCATGTTAGCCAATATCTATATGAGGCAACATAATTTGATGCCTGTTAAGTGGGAGTTAAATATCAAAAATCACAAAATCAACATCCGTTAACGGCAGAACTTTTCGGGGCTAAAACCTCCGATTCCAAATAATTTATACATAATAAAGGAAAACAATGAACAAACGCTTCCCCGCCGAATGGGAAAAACAGAGAGCCGTACTGATGGCATTCCCACACAAAAACTCTGACTGGGTCAATAACGATTTAGAGAAATCACTCACCCCTTTTATCCGTATCGCTCAGGCGATTGCGTATGCCCAACCGGTTTATATCGTCTGTGATGACAAACATCAGATATCCGATATGTTCTGCTCGACGCGGAATATGAGTTTCATCGAGATACCAACCAATGATACGTGGACGCGGGATTATGGGTATATCTCGATCGAAGAGGATGATGAGAAGAAACTGCTAGATTTTACCTTTGATGGATGGGGTGGGAAGTTTGAAGCCTCGTTGGATAACCAAGTTAACCAAGTTTTGCATAAAAAAGGCTACCTTGGAACTACACCGTTAGAGACGATTCCGTTTGTGCTTGAAGGGGGATCGATTGAGTCGGATGGTGCCGGAACCATTTTGACTACCAGTGAGTGTCTCTGTAATCCGAATCGTAACGGAGGATTGACCAAAGAGGTCGTGGAAGCGAAACTCTTAGAGTATTTGGGAGCGGATAGAGTCTTGTGGCTGGATCATGGATATCTGGCAGGAGATGATACCGATAGTCATATCGATACTTTGGCACGATTTGTGGCGGAAGATACGATTGCGTATGTGGCGTGTGATGATATAGAAGATGAGCATTATGAAGCATTACAAGCCATGAAGCAACAACTGGAAACTTTTAGAATGCGTGACGGGAGTCCGTATAAATTGGTGGCTCTGCCGATGGCATCGGCAAAAATCGATGAAGAGGGCAATCGCCTTCCGGCAACGTATGCCAACTTTTTGATCGCCAATCAAGCCCTAATCTATCCGACCTATAGTGTGCCGGAAGACAAAGTGGCTCATGAGATATTTGGCACGCTCTTCCCTGATAGAGAGATCATTCCAATTGAGTGCAGTAAACTAATTGAACAAGGAGGAAGCCTACACTGTTCGACAATGCAAATCATATAAACTATTACTGTTCAGCACCATAAAGACAATAGGAGTGCGTGCGTATAGAATTTTATAAAAAATTTTATGATGCTGAAAACTAACAATTTAAAAAAATATTTTTAGTAGTAAGAATTAAGGCTTACTACCGAAATTTTGTGTCCAGTAGATACCATAGTCACTGTCGGGTTCGACGACGACTGCCATACCGACCTCCGTGAAGTCACTGTTCATCAGATTCGCACAGTGTCCCGGACTATTTATCCATGCCTCCACGACCTGTGCTAGTGTGGTTTGTCCCGCAGCGATGTTTTCGCCCAGAGCAAAGAACTCTCCATATCCTTGGCTCAGTATGCGATCATAAAACGTACTTCTATCACTCCCTTGATTCATCGCTGCTATATCATATTCTGTGCCAGACCCATAGTGTGAAAATGTATTAGAATGAGCTAGATCATAACTATGCTCATAGGCGGATGCGTATAGTATGTTGTTCCAATATAGCGGTCTGCTAGGGCCTACGACACCCTGTCCATCTTGACAATCTCGCTTGACCGATCGAGCTTGGTTGATGGCATCCAACATCTCTTGATATTCATTTTTCAAGACAACATTTTGCATATTGACCGGTGGTTCTTGCACAGGTCCCACTGTATTACTACCACATCCCGAGAAGAGGAACATAACACCAATTGTATAAAGAGTAATCCGTAACATCATCCATCCTTTTTTTGTCTGACAACAAATGATAACATTAAATAACTTAAATAAAATTTAATATATTTAAATATAATATAATATTTACATAATAATCCTAAAATTTCCAAAAAGTCACGCAAAATATTGGATAAAATAACACACATGTTTCAAAACATATAACAAAAAGGGAAACTTTAGGAGACCTGCCTCAATGAAAGTAGCACTTATTCAACAACAATCTTATAATACAAAAGAGACCACCGTACAAAAAACGGTTGAAGCGATCCAAAAGGCAGCACAAAACGGTTCAGAACTGGTAGTACTGCAAGAGCTGCATCAAACTGAATATTTCTGCCAAAGTGAAGATACCCGATTCTTTGATTATGCCGCGAGTTGGGAAGCGGATATTGCTTTTTGGTCTAATGTCGCCAAAGAAAATCAGGTCGTGTTGGTCAGTTCGCTCTTTGAACGACGTGCAGCCGGACTCTATCACAACACCGCGGTAGTATTTGAAAAAGACGGCTCTATCGCCGGTAAATATCGCAAAATGCATATCCCTGATGATCCGGGATTTTATGAAAAATTCTATTTTACGCCGGGGGATTTAGGATTTGAACCGATCCAAACCTCAGTCGGTAAGCTCGGAGTCCTGATCTGCTGGGATCAATGGTATCCGGAAGCGGCACGGCTTATGGCGCTCAAAGGGGCAGAGATGCTAATCTATCCAACCGCTATCGGATGGTTTGACGGAGATAATGAAGCAGAGAAACAGCGTCAAGTCAACAGCTGGATCACCATTCAACGTTCTCATGCCATCGCCAACGGAATCCCGGTACTCTCTTGCAACCGTGTCGGATTTGAAAAAGATAGTTCAGGAGTTATGGACGGGATACGCTTCTGGGGCAACAGCTTTGTCTGTGATCCTCAGGGCAGTTTTATCGCTCATGCCGACCATCAAGATGAGACGATTCTCTATGCTGAAATCTCCAAAGAACGAACCAAAGCGGTACGAGATATCTGGCCGTTTTTACGTGACCGACGAATTGATACCTATGGTGACCTATTGAAACGGTATTGTGATTAATTGATATCCCGTCGAACTCAGGTT
>JACXUN010000190.1 GCA_014763905.1 Campylobacterales bacterium | reverse complement strand
AAAACCACGATTTAGGTAAAATTCATAATACATACATCATCATAAAGGTTTGAACAATGGCAGGATTATTTGATTTGGAATATCATGAAAAGAAAATCAAAGAGTACCAACCACCATTGGCAAAATTGGATCTTGTGATAGACTAGGAAATGTATAGCCGGGGATTTTATGGAAGAGCGATTCAAAAAAACTACCCAAACGGGTCTGTACCAGATATCCAATGATATAAATAATAAAAACAAAGATCAAGAGAACCGCAATAGAGCATAACAGCTCATGGTTATGCGGGGCAAATCCGATCAAAGTAAAAAACTTACTCACCAGCATATCGATTTTGTCATAGAGCCAGAGGATGATCATAATAGTGGCGACGATTGGTAAAAGCCAAAGAGTCCCTGCAAGGTTCGTGTTTTAAAATGTGTCAATAAAATATGGGTGAGTTTGTTCATGTTTTATTCTCCGGTTTAAGCGAATGCTTTCCAATCTCTTCCAAAAAGGTTGTCGCATATGCCCCTTTGGGTAGATAGAATTGGATTCGCAGCTCTTTTTGAGTCTCATTATAACTAAAAGCCAGATTTTCAGGATAGATCCAAGCATATCGTCGATCGCCTTTGAGCGAAGAGAGCTCTTCGTCATCAAATCGTGCTTCCAAATAGCGAGCATCGGATTCTGCTCGTTCTACTTTAGTGCCGCAAAGCAGTCCAGTCGGAGAGGCTTTCTTCGTGTTGAAGTTTTGTGATGCGGTAGCAAAATCATGAAGAAAATAAGATTTACCATAAGGATAGGCTTGCATAATATCCCCTAAAAATAGTTTAAAGAAATGAGGCTGATCAGCCAAAACTTTAACTAAATCTGTTGGATATTGTAGCAATTCTGTTGCTTTAGTTAAAGAATTTTTTTCGATTGTTTTGGATATTTCAACGCGATGAGAGAGCCAATTATTAAAGAGATGGCTTTGATAAGCTGAAACCAAAAGTTTCTCTTTGGCTCCTTTGAGCCGTTTGCCGCTATGGGCAATCTCTTGACCTTGTTGATAGCTTTGGCTGTCTTCACCGAAACGCTGATAGCCAAAATAGTTAGGAATGCCATGCTCTTGCATCGTTGCAGCAGCGTGTCGAATTGCTTCATTGGCTTCAGGAGTGACCTCACGGAGAATAATAGCAAATCGGTTTCCTTTGAGCTGTCCGACTTTGATGGGAAATTTACTGTAGTGTTTGTCTAGTATCTCTATCTTTTCTGTCGTTAAATTTTTGATCGCTTCCTCTTCGTATTGTCTGGGAATAGAGATATACTGAATAGTGGTGGCATTTTTATCTTTGAGACCGGCGTATCCGATGTCACGTTGGTCTAGTCTGGTTGCTTTGGCTAAAACGGTGATCAGCTTAAAGGTACTCATATCGGTTTTTTTGATTTTCAGTATGAGATAGGAACCTTTGTCGGCAAAAGCGTAGAGCGGTATCTCCTCAACATAAAATCGTTCAATCGTCTGTTCAAAGTTAAAATGAATGGGTTGGTGGTTATAGGCATATATTTTTTTCATAAGTGTGATTCTATCCAAAAAAGATTTGTAATCAAACCAACGCTTTAACCCGTTGTAAATCCACAAAAACCTCTCGCTTAAACGAGGGGTTTTTTAACAAAAAGTTTGGATGATAGGTTGGGATAATCGTATAATTTCCTTTCTGGATCACACTTCCTCGAATCTCTTGAATCTCTCTAAAATCATTGGTCAGATAGTGATAGGGCATGGCTCCTAAGGTGACAATGACTTTGGGCTGAACCATTTCGATCTCTTTGAAAAGATAGGCTTTACAGGTATGCATAATTGATGCTTCCAAAGTGTGCGAACTTAACGGATGACATTTTAAGAGATTGGTGATATAGATATGCTCACGTGATAGCTCTAAAACTTTTTCAATCATATTGGTCAGCATCTCTCCACTGCGTCCTAAAAATATTTTTCCCTCTCGATTCTCCAACTCCATTGGCATATCACCGATAAACATAATATCAGCATGTGACGACCCCTCACCGAAAACCGTGCGGTTTCGACTTTTGCTGAGCGAACAGAGATGACATTTTTGAGCTTGTTGTTTCAGTTGATGCAGATCATTGGGAAGCTTTAAGTGATGTTTCTCTTCATACGAAAAAGGTTCTGAATCCGTGTAGCAGTAGCCTAGATTTTTAAGCTGGTAGAGCTGTTTCAGTTGTAAGGCATTGTATAAATTTTTCACCGGACTGTTCTCCTGTTGAGAATATGATGAATCATGGTAGATAAAATGTGAAACTGTTTCATTATATCGCTTCATACTATAATTTGTTTGGTTAATTTTACTCTATTTAGGGGATAAATGTCAAAAGGATAAAATCTCAAACTATTTAAAAAATATTTTAGATAGAATTATTTATAAAATATTTAAACCTGAGTTCAGGTTTTTAGGGATATATAATGAAAAGATTTAGAAATTTTAAACAATTAGTCATAGCCGGTTCTCTCTGTACCTCAACGCTGCTTTTAGGAGGAGAAGTGGGTATCGCCGGGTGGTATGGAGATACTTTAAACGGGAAAGAGACCACTTCTGGAGAGATATTTGATATGAATGACTATACCGTTTCGCATAGAGGTCATCCGATCGGAACCATGTTAAAAGTGACCAATATGCAAAATGGCAAAAGTGTCAATGTGCGGGTGAATGACCAAGACCCCAGAGATCAAGAATTGCTTTTGAACCTCTCTCAAAAAGCAGCTCAAAGGATTGACTTTATTGCTTTACATGTTGCACCGGTACGGGTTGAAGTATTAAAGGTAAATACCCCTAAGCCATCAAGTGAAGCTGAATTCAATCTCGACCCGTATCCAATGGAGACCCGTTTAGAAGGTACCAATCGATCGGTAGAGAAATTGACACAAGTTTCACAAAAAACATATCAAACATCAGATAGTCTAAATCCTGTCACCGCCAATCTTGGTTCAACGGGTGGTATCAAGGTCCAAATCGGATCGTTTACAGAGCGTGAAAATGCCCAAAATTTTATCGATACCTACTCGGCACAAGAGCATACACCGATGCAGATTGTGGAGGGATATACTAATAACTTGGGGCAAAATATCTATAAAGTAGTATTGCTCTGTGATTCAGCAGAGCTTGCACAACAGATTATTAGCTCACAAAAGTATACGGGAGCCTATATTTTAAGGTCATAGTAAAGTAATCTATCTTTGGGTATAATACGCCGAAATTTAATAACCTGAGTTCGACGGAGTATTATAGTCACAGTTTTACGAGGTTTTTCATAGGTAAGGCAGATTTTTGCAGGACTAGCTAAAGCTAATTCAAAAA
>JACXUN010000189.1 GCA_014763905.1 Campylobacterales bacterium | reverse complement strand
TCGGGCTTTACGAGGTTTTTTGTATGCTTCGCCAAATTTTTTTGAATTAACTCGTTAGTCCTGCAAAAATTTGACTTTGCCTACAAAAAACCTCGTAAAACTGTGACTATGATATCCTGTCGAACTCAGGTTATATAAGGAAAAAGCATGAAATTACAAGAAGTTGCCAAAGTTATGCAAGGTGTTTACCTCAAAGAGGAGCCGGGTGAAAACTTTTTTAGATATCAAGAGCTAACCATGCTCTCGCTGGAGCCTATCTCGTTCATCGATGAGAGAAAGCTTATTGAGGTTCAAACGACTCAGCCTATTCCAACACACCATTTAACACAGCAGGGTGATGTGTTGGTGAGTCTCTACTATCCAATGATCGCCTGTTATGTCGAAAAAGGCCAGGAAGGATATGTCATACCGCACTATATGGCCGTCATTCGTTTACGACCCTATGTCAATATCGATTCAAGATTTATCGTGCAGTTTATCAATTCCAGTCGGGGTAGAGAGGCATTAGGTAGAGAGATAATCAAAAACTACGGCATTAAGCCGACCACATTGCCGTTACAGTATCTCAATAATGTAGATCTTTTGGAGAAAGAAAATTCGCTTTTATCGTCACTTTAATGTGACGATAGGGTTTTAGATTTTACTCTGGATAAAGGCATCCATCTCATCGACGATGACTTCTAGTGTTCGTTCACCGTTAATTACTTCTAAAAGAGCTCTGTCAGTATAGAACGCTTGAATCTCAGCCAATGGATCGGTGTAAACCTTCATTCTATCATAGAATACTTCGACACTGTCATCGCTTCGCTCTTCTCCATCTTTGGCTTCAGCGGCACGTCCGAGGATACGCTCTTTGGCTACCTGCTCTGATACTCGTACTTCAATAACTGAAACGAGGTCAATATCCTCTTCATTGACAATAATTTCATCCAATGCGGTCATCTGTTCTACCGATCTTGGGTATCCGTCGATTAAAACAACATCTTTATCACTTCCTTTAATGGCTGAGATAATGGTATCGATAATAATATCTAGTGGCACCAATGCCCCACGTGAGATAAAGCTTTCGATGGTCTGTCCTAGTTCACTACCACTTGATACTTCAGCTCTAAGCATATCACCGGTTGAGTAGTGTGCAATTTTATCAGCGTGTTTTTTTGCAATCAGACTTGCATCAGTTGTTTTTCCGGAACCTGGAGCTCCGATAATTAGAAATAGTTTTTTTGCCATGTTTTTTCCTTTTTTTCTTAGTGTATTTTACAACGTATCTCATTCCTGATCTCCTAGGGCTGTGCAGTAGCCTAGGAAACGGAGGCTTTAGCCTCGAAAAAGTTAAATTTAATTATGAGGCGTGGCTAAAGCCGACGATTTCCAAATTAAACTTTCACAAGAAAGTGTGGTTACTTTGCTGCTTGCTTTCGTACTCGAATACTAAGTTCTTGCAACTGCTCATCGTCAACCGGACTTGGAGCAGAGGTTAATAGACATTGTGCGCGTTGTGTTTTAGGGAAAGCAATAACTTCACGAATACTGCTGGCTCCCGACATTAACATTACGAGTCTATCCAGACCAAATGCGATTCCTCCGTGTGGCGGTGCACCGAATTTTAATGCACTAAGGAAGAATCCAAACTTCTCTTCTGCCTCTTCATCGCTAATACCTAGGAGTTTGAAGATTTCAGCTTGGATATGCTCTTTGTGGATACGAATTGATCCCCCACCCAATTCAGTACCGTTAAGGACTAGATCATACGTGATTGAGTCAAGCTCTTCAATATCGTCAAACGCGATTTTGCCTTCTGCATTGGTTTTTGGCATGGTGAATGGATGGTGAAGGGCTTTGACCCGTCCATCTTCTTGTTCAAACATTGGGAAGTCAAGTACCCAGAGGAACTCAAATGTATCTTTTGGAATAATCTCCATCGTTTCTGCGAGGAAAATTCTAAATCGTCCCATATAGTCCCAAACCAGTTTTTTGTTTCCGGCTCCAAAGAATACCGCATCACCGACTTCTAGTTCACAACGCTCAACGATAGCTTGAAGATCGGCTTCACTAAAGAATTTCGTCAGTGGACCTTTGAGTCCATCCTCTTTCATTTGGAAATACCCCAAACCAGCAGCTCCAAATTTACGGACATAATCTTCAAATCGCTTCATTTCCCGTTTAGAGAAGATATTATCACCGTTTGGTACCCGCAGTGCTTTGATTCGGTTGGCTTTTGGGTTTTTGGCGATATTGCTGAAAATCTCATTATCACAACGCTCGAAAATATCAATCACATCGACCATAGCAAGGTCATATCGCATATCCGGTTTGTCTGAACCGTATTTTTCCATCGCATTGGAGTAAGACATTCGGTTGAATTTTGTAGGAATCTCAAATCCACACTTCGTGAAGATCGCTTGCATTAATTTTTCGGCGACACCGATTACATCCTCTTGATCACAGAAACTCATCTCGATATCGATTTGCGTAAATTCCGGTTGTCGATCGGCTCGGAGGTCCTCATCTCGGAAACATTTGGCGATCTGGAAGTATCGGTCAAATCCACCTACCATCAAAAGTTGCTTGAAAAGCTGCGGTGATTGCGGAAGGGCATAAAATTCACCACCGTGTACACGGCTTGGTACCAAGTAGTCTCTTGCCCCTTCCGGTGTTGATTTAGTCAGGATCGGTGTTTCAACCTCTAAAAAACCAAGCTCATCTAGGGCATTTCGTGTTGCTATGGTAGCGGTTGAACGGAGCTTGAAGATATTGTATGATTTTTGTGTTCTCAGTTCTAAGTATCGATATTTGAGCCGAATCTCTTCATTAACTCGATCATCCCCTAAGTCAAACGGCATGGTCAATGATCGGTTCTCGATAACCAACTTATCAACTACAATCTCAATTTTACCAGTTTTGAGTTTTGGGTTTTCCAACCCTTCACCTCTGGCTCTCACGCTACCGGTAGCTACCAGTACAAACTGATCTCGTATCTCTTCCGCCAATTTGTGTACTTCTGCATTTTCTGCCGGGTCACAAACCAGCTGTACCACTTGATCCTTGTCCCGCAAGTCGATAAAGATTAGCCCACCATGGTCACGACGGCTTGCTACCCAACCTGCTACGGTCACCGTTTGACCGATATGATTTTCATTTACCTCTGCACAATAGTGTGTTCTCACTGTTATTCCTCTGGATACTTACTGTATATAAAAATTTTTTTGCGATTATATCGAATAGTTCCCAAGAGATAAGTAAGTAACCTGAGTTCGACGGGATATCATAGTCACAGCTTTACGAGGTTTTTTGTAGGCAAAGTCAAATTTTTGCAGGACTAACGAGTTAATTCAAAAAAATT
>JACXUN010000188.1 GCA_014763905.1 Campylobacterales bacterium | reverse complement strand
TCTTAGGAATAAATGGCACCCTTGTATAATCAATGAGCACTAGACGCACTCCACCTCCCGCTCCATCTCCAAATAAATGTCCGCCAACGCCTCCACAAACTTCGGATGATCATTTGGAGCTTTGGCAACGATATACTCCTCAAATCCCATCTCCTCTGCGATTTCACGGTATTCGATCTCTAGCTCATATTCGGTTTCGGAGTTATCGACAGTAAAGGCGATCGGAAAAATAATGACCTTTTTCTTGGTCAAAGTTTTGAGCTTGTCTTCGAGATAGGGTCGAATCCACTCCATCGGTCCTAGACGGGATTGGTACGCTAGATGGGTTTTGTGAAAGTTTACGCCTTTGAGCATCAAAGCTTTACGTGCGTAGTGCAAAGTGTAGCGGATGTGACGTTGGTAGCTGTCACCTTGGTCGATAATCTTCTGAGGGAGTCCATGAGCGGAAAAGACCAGCTCATATTCGCTTGGGTCACGATCGCCTAAGGCTTCTGCGATTCGTGCGACAATGGAGTCGATATAGAGCGGATGTTTGTAATACTCGGCAACCGTATGTATCTTATCCTCAATCCCCAATCGCTTGGCTTCGGCGTAAAGGTCTTCGAATGAAGAGTTGGTTGTTGTCTTGGAGTAATGCGGATAGAGGGGAATCGCGTAAATCGCATCGTTCTCTTTGATCTGCTCTAAAACTTGTGTGCTAAAAGGTGGAGTGTATCGCATGGCATAGACCACTTTGGCATCAATTTTGGATTCGAGTGCTTTTACCAATCTCTCGGTATGTCCTATGATCGGCGATTTGCCACCCAGTTCGGCATAGGTAGCTTGAGCATCACTAAGGCGGGTTCGTGTAATCATCCATGCGATCATTTTACGAATCGGATTGGGAGCAGCGATAATGTTTCGGTCATTGAACATATTGGTCAAAAAGAGTTTGACCTCGTCCAGATTGTTCGGCCCTCCCATATTGAGGAGGATGACGCTCTTTTGCATGGTGTATCCTTTTAGAGATTTATGATGCAATTTTAATTGTATCCACCTCATTTTCGTAGGGCAAAAATGTTATTTCATAAAATGAAGCATCACTCAATTGATTGCTATTAATGCCTTCTTTAAGCAGTCAAAATGTACTCTCTGATCTAAAATATAATAAGAACCAAAATTATGAAAGAAAAACTCTACAAAGTGTTCAATAACGACACCGCTGGAGGGATACTGCTGATTATGGCAACGCTGCTTGCCATGATCATTGTCAATATTCCGTTGCTTTCACCATTTTATGATAAATTGATTACTATGCCTATCGAAATTTGGGTTGGAGATTTTGAATTGGCTAACTCTCTACTGCTGTGGGTCAATGATGGATTGATGGCGATTTTCTTTCTTGCTCTCCGGTATCGCCGGATACTTGGTTCTCAAACGATCACTCAACACAAAGGTCTAACTGTCATGATGTTGAATTCTATTAGGGATTGTACAAACTCCCTCTTAGTAGAGTTTGGATACCATCTACTTTTAAAAATCATCACGAGGATAAAAATATGAGTAAAATTGCCATTATGGGGGCAATGCGGGAGGAGATCGAACCGCTTTTGGCTCAGGTGGAGAATCTCAACCGTGTTGAGTATGCCGATAATACGTACTATGAAGCGACCTATAAAGGAAAAGAGATAGTAATTGCTTATTCCAAAATAGGGAAGGTGTTTGCTTCATTAACTGCAACCATTTTAATCGAAAAATTTGGATGTGACAAACTGCTCTTCTCGGGGGTTGCGGGTGCGATTAGTCCGGATTTGAAGATTGGCGATTTGATTATCGCGGATTCACTTTGTCAACACGATCTGGATATCACGGCATTTGGGCATCCGCACGGATATGTACCGGAGGGGAAAGTGTCTATTCCGACCGATAAAGCACTCAGAGAGGTTGCCAAGCAGGTAGCCAAGCAGAATGGACTGGAACTCAAAGAGGGGATTATCGCTACCGGAGATCAGTTCGTTGCGTCGGTTGACCGCAAAAGCTTTATCTCAACCACTTTTAATGCCCATGCATTAGAGATGGAGGGAGCCAGTGTGGCGGTGGTATGTGATGCGTTAAAAGTGCCGTTTTTTATCTTGCGGGCGATTAGTGACTCGGCGAATGATGAAGCCGATATGGATTTCGATACCTTTTTAGAGAGTTCGGCGAAAATCTCGGCACACTTTATTTTGGATATGGTAGAGGCAATTGAGTAAGATATCGATTAGCAAAAATCTCTTGCGTGTGACCGGGAAGACCAATGCTGCCTTCCGATTGATCGGTGAGAGTGATAAAGTACTAGTAGGACTAAGTGGCGGTAAAGATTCACTCAGTTTGGTACATATATTGAAGCATATGCAGCGTCACGCCCCATTTAAGTTTGAGTTTGAAGCCTGCACCGTCAAATACGGTATGCCGGATGAGAACTATCAATACTTGAAAGAACACTGCGAGGCACATGAGATCAAACATACAATCTATGATACCAATATCTTTGATATCGCCAACGATACGATTCGAGAAAACTCTTCATTTTGTTCTTACTTCTCACGAATGCGGCGGGGAGCTTTGTATACCTTTGCTCAGGAGGGTGGCTTTAATAAGGTGGCACTCGGACACCATTTTGATGATACGGTCGAGAGCTTTTTTATGAATATGTTCTATAACGGAACCATGCGAGCGATGGCGCCGATCTATAAGACAGAGCGGGGGTTTCATCTGATTCGACCGCTGATCGAAGTACGAGAAAAACAGTTGGAATTTTTTGCCAAAGAGAACAATCTGCAAACGATTGGAGATGAGGCGTGTCCGGCGATGATGAAAGCAGTCAAAATGCCGTATGCTCGTGCCAATACAAAGATATGGTTGGAAAATTTGGAGAAGGAAAACAGTAATGTTTTTAAGATGATCAAGGCATCATTCAAGCATATTCATGATGACACCTTTCTCGATCCCACACGGTGGATACGGGATGATATCCAAGAGTAGGGATTAGGCTTTTGCCAATCCTCTCTCTTCGATAAATGGACGAATGTCGAGCGAAATAGCTTTAAATTTATCAATTAATCCTGTAAGATTTCCATATTGGTCAACTTCTGACTCAACAAATGCTTTCCCCAATTGTTTTTCTGTCTCTGTAAATCCTGTATAGGCTTGAATCTCTCGACATAGTGTCGCTTTGTAGTTTAGTGTCTCTTGATTACTCATGTTGCGGCTCCTTTCTGTTCCTATTTGTTTAATTATGATTTTTTATGTTAAAACATTAATTTTAAGTCCGAACTTAATTATAAACTAAAAATCTTGAAAAAACAAAGTGTTTTGTATAAGTTTTAAACTTATTTTTTCAAATTTATTTATGATGTAACTT
>JACXUN010000187.1 GCA_014763905.1 Campylobacterales bacterium | reverse complement strand
GCTTTTTTCTGGTAAGATACTGCACTTTTTTTCAGAATAGGAATACTTAACATGAAAAAATATTTATTCATAATATTGTGTTTGATAAATACAACTTTTGCGTTTGATAACGGTTATCTTACGAACACAACAATTGACTATAATCAATATGATCGATACGAGTCGACTACCGATAATGAAGCGATTGCTTTTAACGGGTCGATGGGTATATATGAAGCGAAAAACCCCCCGTCGTGTTGTCGAGAACTGCCCCGTGTGGTGAACAAAAAGCTCTCTTCCCCTCAAGACATCAAAATCTTCAAAACTAAAAATATCGAACCAATCAGCTACACCAACACTGTCTCTCTTAACAAACTTCAAGTATCAGAAAAAAAACAGAAGTTTTTCTATATGTTACTTCCGGCTATACTTATCAGTAAACAGCGGCTTAAAGCCAAACGCGACCGTGTTGAACATATCATAAACAATGATAATCCTACTGCTGAAGAGATTGCCTTCTTAGACGAACTTTATAAGACCTATGAAACCTCTGACAATCAAGAACTTCTTTCTCGAATGAAAACCCATCCGGTTAGTATTATCTTAGCTCAAGCGGCTATTGAGTCGGCATGGGGAGAGTCACGTTTCTTTAAAGAGGGAAACAATATCTTCGGTATGTGGTCCTATAATGCAAATGAACCGCGTATTCGTGCTAAAAAAACACGAAACGGAAAAGCCGTTTATGTTCGTAAGTATGCTACCTTAAGTGATGCGATTGATGATTACTTTGAGGTAATCGGACGAGGTGCGTATAAGAACTTCCGCAAACAACGCGATATTACCAAAGATCCGCTCAAATTGGTGGAGTATCTGGTTAACTATTGTGAACTCAAAGAGCAATATACCAAGAAACTCAAAAAATTTATTATCGCTAATAAGCTTGAAAAGTTCGACGACTACAAAATCGATCGAGAGTACCTAATAACAAAAAACTTTTAGAAGATCTAAACTCACTCGGGTTCCCACTCCTTTTTGGGAACTGATCGCAATCTTAATCTTTTCACTATCACAATAAGCTTTGACGATTGCCAATCCGATACCCTCTCCGTATCTGGTATTATCCGATTGGTAGTAGCGTTCAAAAATAGTCACCAACTCCGCTTCATCCATCCCTATACCGTGATCTTCAATGGTTAACATATGATCTTTTAGTTCAATAGCAATCGGAGCATTTTTATCGGAGTATTTCATGGCATTGGTTAGGATATTATCCAGCATTTTCTCAAACCCGATCTTATCGACATAAATAGTTAGAG
This sequence comes from Campylobacterales bacterium, assembly GCA_014763905.1. GTDB lineage: Bacteria > Campylobacterota > Campylobacteria > Campylobacterales > Sulfurovaceae > UBA1140. The sequence goes on along the minus strand of JACXUN010000187.1, from coordinate 2,101 downwards.
ATTCGAGATCAAGCTTAAAAGGATTTCGATTTAATCCTTCTAAAACCTCTACCCGTTCTTTCACTACTTGGTCAACAAAAAAGCTCTCTTTTTCAATATGATGTATCTCTTTTTTGATACTATAGACCAGTTCGGTATAGAGACGTTCCAAACGCACCGAAGCATCCTCTATTCGCTGTAAGCGTTTGAGAGCTTTTTCATTTTCTTGGAGTGTTTTTTTGATCATCTCACTGTTCGCTTTAATGGTAGCCAAGGGGATATTGAGTTCATGGAGAATCTCTTTGGTGAGATGCAGAAGATTTTCATCTATGGTCTGTTTTTTACTGACCACAAAACTGGTAAAAACAAAACCTAAACTGGCTCCGATCAAAATCAAAAGGGAACTGCCTACCAGATAAGTTTGCAGGGTAAATCCATTCCGATTTAAGAAGTGCAACAATAGGGTAAAAAGAAAAACAAGGGAGAGAGCATAGAGCAGTGTACCGATCCAAACTTCTCGTTTCATAATGCATCTCTCCTCAAACTATAATAACCGATAGCCAATTCCACGGATATTTTCGATCGTGGGGAAGTGCTTTTTCAAGGTGGTAATATAAACACGGATAGCTCCCAAACTCGCCTCTTCATTGCTATGCCACAGATGCTCTTCTATGGTAGCAGTCTGGACAATTTCACCTTTGGCACTCAGAAGCAACAAAAGCAACTCGACCGCCTTAATCGTAATATTTAACGGTTGGTTCTGATAGTAGACCTGTTTCGCATTGCTGTCAACGGTATAGTCACCAACAACAATTTTATCCTGTTTAAATCCCCGTCGTAAAACCGCTCGTATCCGCATCAGCAGTTCATCCAGATCGATAGGCTTTTTCATATAATCATCGGCTCCACTGTCAAACCCCGCAATCAGCGAAGCCTTATCATCGCGTGAAGTCAAAAAGATCGTCGGGGTTTTGTCTCCGCTCTGCCGAAGTTTTTCCAGAAGATTAAAACCGCTTTCATAGGGGAGATTGACATCAAAAAGATAGCAATCGAAACGGTTTTCATAAGCTAAGTCATGTGCGGTATAGGGATCAAGAGCCGTAAAGACCTCAAATCCCTCCTCTTCTAAGAAATCCTCTAAGGTTTCGTTAAGGAGTCGGTCGTCTTCTAAAATAAGGAGTTTCACCTACATAAACATCCCGCCGTTGACCTTGAGTGTCTCACCCGTAATGTAGGAAGAGTGATCACTCAACAGGAAAGCCACCGCTTCTGCTACCTCTTTAGGCTCACCGAATCTTCCTAGCGGAATCTTGGCGACGAACGCCGCTTTGATCTCCTCTTTGAGGACATCGGTCATCTCAGTTGCGATAAATCCTGGGGTGATGGTATTGTATCGGATACCTCTTGGTGCCGCTTCAATCGCAAACGATTTGGTCATCGCAATGGTTCCACCTTTGGATGCAGAGTAGTTGGTTTGACCGGCATTCCCGGTTTCTCCAACGATCGATGCGATATTGACCACCGAGCCGAATCGTTTTTTGCCCATCACTTTGAGGGCTTCACGACATCCGATAAACGTTGATTTGAGATTGGCTTCGATGACTGACATAAACTCTTCGGTTTTCATTCGCATTGCCAGCTTATCATTGGTAATACCGGCATTATTTACCAGATACGCCAATTCACCATCTGCGGTCGTGATCTGCTTAATCGCTTCGACAAATGCCTCTTCACTGCTGACATCAAATCCGATCACTTCCGCTTCACCGCCGGCAGCAACGATATCGGCTTGTACCGCTTTGGCTTCTGCCTCTCCGCTCCGATAGTTGATCCAGACTTTAAGCCCAAAACCAGCCAAACCTTTAGCGATCTCTGCACCGATTCCTCTACTTGATCCAGTTACCAGTACATTTTTGCCTGTAAACTTCATGATTACCCTTTATCTAATAATGATAAGTATTGTAATCTAATGGTTGTTAAATATTTATGAAAGCAACAAAAAAGTGTGAAGATTAGAATAGAATGCTACAAAAGGAGTTTATGCGGTTAAGCAAGCGAAAATGCTCGCTTCACTTTATCAAAAATCTCATAATTTTCACTATGCAGATTGTCTTTGATAATA
>JACXUN010000015.1 GCA_014763905.1 Campylobacterales bacterium | reverse complement strand
TTTTCATAATAATACTCAATCGAGATATAATCGTCAATTTTATGAGGACAGAAAAGGTTGTCACACACTTTGAGCAGATTGTTATACACCACATTGTCTAATATGGGAACAGCAATAAAGACATTTTTCGCACCCAGCGAGATAGCCGTCTTTATAGCTGTCATCATAGTTAGTCCCGTCTCAACGCACTCGTCAACCAATACCACATATTTTTCATTCAATCCTTCTAATTTTTTACCATGACGATACTTTTCGATATAAAAAAGAATCTTCTCTTGGTATTGTTGATCCGCTTGGGCATAAATATAGTCGGTCGAAATCTCAAATGAATCTACCAAGGCTTTATGCATCACCACCTCTTGTGTCTCTCCCACCATGGCGATTGCCAAATCAGGATTTTTAGGAGAGAGGATAGGCTCTGTAAGCAGTAGATCCAATCTTGCGTTGAGTGCCTTGGCAACTTTATTGGCGAAATAGACACCGCCTTCACTTACTGCCAGTACCACCGTCTCATCTGCATTCAAAATGTTTTTAGGAAGTACCTCAATCAATTTGATCGAGGCATCATGACGATCACGAAAAATATTTTTCTCTTTTTCAAACTTTTTCAAAATAGGTTTAAACATTGTAACCATTGACTAACGAGCAGCAGCAGCGGCAGAACCCAATAGGTTTTTGAGATCATCATCCACAAAACTGACTCCCAAACCAGCTGACATACTATTAGCTTTGCTATTTAATACATTGTTGGCACTCACATAAGCATTGATATGTTTAAAGAACTGATACCGAGCTGTTATTGTCAAGTTCGGATTACTACCTCGAATATCGTTAACAGCATTAAAATCATAGAGGTTAGTCGTGAACTTCAAAGTATCATTTTTGACAAAATAGTCAAATCCAAATCCACCCTGCCCTTCTATGAGTCCCAGACGGAAGCGAAGATCATCATAACGTTTACCGTATTGAGCAGAGATGAGATAATCACCGCTTTCATGTTTTTTATTACCGGCAAACCCTCGATCAAAACTATTATCTGCTTTAAAACTCGGTCCAGAAGTCAATCCTAGCATATAATAGCGTGTCGGATCCGGTTTGAGAGCCACATCAAGTTGAGACTTGGAGTAGCCACCGTCGTCATATACTTCATCTGCACGCATCTCAAGATGGAGTTCACTTTTGGTCATGCTATCAAGATATTTGTCGATCTTCTCCATCGTTTCGGTTCCCCCGGCAAAAAATCCATCAACCGATGTTAATGTTTTATTGAGCTGACTATCTTTGTCTTCTATCGTATTATTGAGATTATCTTCTAGCTGGACAAATTTATCCATCGCACCCGGCAGCCTGCTATCCAGTGTCGCCCCGACATTATTGAGATAGGTGGTAATACTATCCAGCTTTTTCATAATTTTCGGGAGATCTTCGTTGATCGTTTGAGCCACTTGGGTATACTCTTCACTCATCGTTCCAAACTTATTGATTGTCCCATCCAAATTGCTTACCATCGCATTGGTATTATCGATAATCTCATGAATTGTTGCATTATCCTCCTTATTGATCGAAGCTAATAGATCGGTAAACTCTCGTATGTTTCTCAGAGAAGTTTGAATGTCATCCTTGCCTCCTGATTTAAAAATATCTCTAATATCTTGAATCAGATAGGCAATTTCGCTGAATGCTTGATCTGCTGCAGTAGATGCGTCAGCAATAGAAGATTGCCGCATCTCCTTCTCCAAAAGCATATTGGGTGCTAACATTTTGTCAGAATCACCCGGTTTGATATCTAAAAATTTTCCACCCAAGAGGGAGTCTTGATTGAGCGTAATGATGGAGTTATCAGGAATGGTTACCCCCTCATTGATCAATAAGTTAGCAATCACATCATTATTTTGTAGTACTATGGTCTCAACATATCCGATATCGACCCCTTTGAGCTTGACTTTTGCCTTCTCTTTAAGACCGGAACCGTCTTCTATTTTTGCCATAAGCGGATAACTCTTTTTGAAGAGATTATCAAAACTACTCAATTGAGCCAACAGCCCAAAAAGAAAAACCAGTGATATGGTTATAAAAAGACCGACTTTAGCCTCTGTTTTCATCTATTTGCTACCTTGTTGTGATGAGAAATCATTTTCGATATTTTGTTGTATGCCGCCAAGCGGATTGAGATTCAGCTCAAAATAGAGTACCGTATTTCTAAAAGAGTCATCCCGATTTGGGATGGTCTCCTGTCCGACACTGACAACCGCACTCCAGCAAGGTTGCGAATGCCGCCAACCCAACGCCCATTTATGATTAAAGTTTCGATCGAGATCGTAATCGATATTTCCAAACCAACTCTCTTTATCATTGTACCGATAGGAGAGTTGTGTATCGATAAAACTTGTTTTCTTGTCATCAAATAAAAAATCATTATTATAGAAATGCGTTAACATTATATCATAGTTGCTTTGATTATATCTAAATTGGGAGGTAAGAGAACGAAGCTCCTCTACATCCCAGCTATAAACGAGATTACTATAGAGTCCAATATCACTGCGTTGATATCCCATCTCATTGATCATATCCCCTTGTGACTCTACCCGATCCGGATAAGTAGTGTATCCCAGCTTATGAAAGATATTCATATCCCAATCGGCATCATAAAGATATTGACTTAGTGCCACGGAAAGCTGCTCTTGGTTGGTTTGATCCAGAAAAAGCTCCTGCTGTTCCGCACTCAATTGACTATAATGCATTCTGGATTCCCGTTCAAAACTCGGTTTGACATAAGTAATAGAGGGATGTAAGGTATGGACTGAATTGCCGTATGCTTTATTGAGATCACTCGAAAACTCTATCGTATGAAAATTTCGATAATAGTAGTAATCCTCTCCCTCTTCGGCTAAATCTCTAAAGTTTACTCTGGTTAGATAAAGATTTTCTGAAGCAGAAAGATCAAGATAATCATTAAAAAATGAGTCGATATAGGTCACCGGGAGATTCAACTCACCTTGATAGGCTTGACTCCCTTGCATACGGGTATAGTTCCGCATCCGTCCATCAAATGTATAGAAGAAGGGAGTCGTAAATATCTGATTAAAACTGCGATGATATTGGAGTGAAGGAATCTCTTGAATGGTCGTATCGTTACGGGTTTTACTGGTATCGATATTGTACCGTCCATAGAGTCCCAAATAGTTACTCTCATCGTAAATAAAAGCATTAAGTCGTGACTCAATCAGATTGGATTGCACCAGTGTGGAGGCTTTCTCTTTTTGAAGATTGATATATTCTCGATCATTCAGATGTATAGCATCGACATAGAGTCCACTCTGATACCCCATCGATTTAATCGACTTCGGTAATATATCGCTTGAATTATAAAAAAGCTCCAATCCTAAATGTTCACTATTGAGATTATAAGTATCGGCATAGTGTTGATTATTTTGAAAGTATCCGGTTCGGACATAACCATCCGAGTGGTCGGAATCTACAAACCGAGCCGTTATGTGCGTTCCCAATCCTCTGTTCGTACGAATCTGCGGATTGAGTTCTATATCCCAATTATGCGTCGGGGCATAAAAAAACGGTTGTTCATACAAAAACCCTTCGGTATCGGAAACTTTGAAGCGAGGAAGCAATAATCCTGTTGTCCGTTTATGCACCGTCGAAAAGGCTAAATAAGGAAAATAAAAAATCGTCGTATCATAAAAGCGAATTTTCGCATCCTCCATGGTCATAAACTCTTTGGTACGGTAGTAGTTCGCTTTTTTAAAATCAATCGTCCAATCGGGATTGTCAACATTACAACTGGAGACTCGACTATCAAATAGGGTATATTTCTCTCCCTTTTTAGTCCCTCCGGTGGAGTTGATCCAGAGATGTTCTTCCCCGGAGATAAACATCTCTTTAAAATGTACCGATTTATTACTGGTATTGATGATCAGTTTATCGGTGGTGAGTTGATTGTACTCTATCCCAAGTACTTCAACATCCCCTTCCAAGGTCAGAAGGGAACTGTTTTTATCATACGTCGCACTATCGGCTTGAAGCATTGCTCCTTCATAGAGAATCACAACATCATCATAGGCATAAAACATCTCTCTGCTAGCAACGACCTTCTGTGCCATCACTTCGACGGTCTCATTAGCCAACAACAGTGAAGTAGCGGTGGAGAGTAAAATCGAAAATTTACGCATTGACCACGATGGTTTTAGCAACTTTATCGTGCAACGTCTGCACCATAGGGTTAAAATAAGCAAAAAAGTATCCCAAGTTCATGATTATCTCACTAAGGATTCTAAAAGATGCCCGTAAAAAAGCCACTTCAAAGGTAGGTGTTCTGCCGGTACGCATATCAATGACCGCTACTTTCATCATCATTTTCCCCGGTGTCATACCATTTTGCCACACGAAAAAAGTTTGATAGATGACTTTAAGCGTGATTAAACTCAACATAACGCTATTGAAAAACTCTATTACAGGGACAATATCCTGTGTATTTTGAAACGATTTGAGCAGTGGTGTTAATTGGCTATAGTAGATCACCATTACCAAAAGAGCAACAATGGTCTCATCAATAAAAAATGCTCCCAATCGTTTACTGATCGGAGCAATTTGGTACTCTTCGATAGATGATTCGTTCATCAATAATCCTATAGAGCCTGATACGCGATATCCGTTCTACACTGTTTCCCCGCAAAGTGTACTTGACCGACCAACATATAAGCACGCTGCTGTGCCTCCGCGATACTCTCCCCGATACCGACACAAACCAGTACGCGACCACCGGTCGCATAGAGCTTACCATCCTCACCCCGGCTTACACCGGCAAATGAGATATGCGCATTGGCTTCGAGATCATCATGTACAATCTCATCGACAATAATCTCAGCCGGTTCACTGCTTTTATACGGATAATCTTTACTTGCCATGACCACCCCTACGGCATATTTATCATGGAACTCAATGGTCGCATTTTTCAGATCACCGGTTGCCGCCTTATAGAACAGATCACTAGCCGGCGACTTTAGTAACGGCATCAACTCTTCACACTCTGGGTCACCGAAACGAACATTATACTCTAAAATAATCGGTTCACCATCAACAACCATTACACCCATAAAGAGTACCCCTTTAAACGGCATCCCCTCCTCTTTCATACCTTTGAGTGTCGGAATCACCACCCGCTCATCCAACTTTTGGTAAATTTCATCATTGACTAGCGGTGTTGGAGCATAGGCACCCATACCCCCGGTATTGGGTCCTTGATCATTATTGAGAAGTCGTTTGTGATCCTGTGCAGCCGGAAGAATGACATAATCTTCTCCATCACAGATAGCAAAGACAGAGAGTTCATAACCGTCTAGGAACTCCTCGACGACAATTTTGGTTCCCGCATCACCAAATGCATTACCGGAGAGCATCTCTCCAGCTGACTTTTTCGCTTCATCACGGCTCTGGGCGATAATCACCCCTTTACCGCCGCACAGTCCATCGGCTTTGACTACAATCGGTGCTTCAAGCGTATTGATAAACTTATAGGCCTCTTCGAGTGAATCGGTTTCGATATAACGTGCGGTTGGGACATTGTGACGTGCCAAGAAGTTTTTCATAAAGATTTTGGAACCTTCGAGTTGAGCCGCTTGTGCCGAGGGACCAAAGATGGTTAATCCACGAGATTCAAATACATCGACGATACCCTCAACCAGTGGAGCCTCCGGTCCAACAATAGTCAAGTCGATACTATTGGCTTCACAAAAGTCTGCCAGCTCATTGAAATCACTGATCGCAAGGTTCTCACCCAACTCATCACTCGCTCCGTTCCCCGGTGCGAAATATAACTTCTCTACATTGTCATCTTTTTTAAGTGCCATGCCGATTGAGTATTCACGTCCACCTGAACCCACTATCAAAATATTCACGTTATTTATCTCCTCATCATTAATGGGCGATATTATACACTATCAAAGGTTGGAGCTGGATTTAGGAAGAATAAAGAGTCTGAAGATTTTTTTGATTGGAAGTATTGATTACGGCCCAAGTAGCCGTTCTGTATAAAGTCGGCCCTAAAAAAGCCAACGTTGCAGGAAAGAGTAATCATTTGGAGACAACTTCTCGCAGCGATTAACTACTCAAATGAAGCCACCTACACCCTGATTAACTACATATCCCACTATAAGAAAATGTTGGACCACATGTTACAGTAGTCGAACTACTCAGGTTAAGTAAATTATACAATAAAATCTGTCAAATGTCACTATTTTCCGTGATTTCTTTGGCTTTTTTGATGCATGATGTGATTAAAGGTTGCTCAGAAATAACATATTTACACGGTTTTGGTAGAGATTTTTGGGTCGTTTCTCCGATAACAACCGCCGTATAACTCTCATCCCAACCAAAATTGTCCACAAAACAGGTAATTGTCGAAGGAGATGTAAAAATAATGACCGAATTTTGAGGCGGTTTATCTTGCTTGGTATAGCGTTTACAAATGGTTCGATAGATTATCTGTTCGGAAAAAGCCAGTTTTGTATCAATAGAGGCTCGCATATCAAACGCTACTTTTTGAGGACGCAGATAGAGTACACGTTGATCCCTGAAATGCTCAACCAAATCTTGTGCCAGCTCTTGACCATAAAAATTTTGCGGCATATAAATAACCGTTCCCCCTAATGCTTCAATCTTCTCTTTGGTCGCACTGCCGACTGCAATGCACGGATAGTTTTTCCATACCGGTGAAATCTGATCTGCTACCGTAACCGCCTGTTTGGAGGTAAAGAGTAAAATATCGATATGACTCAGATCAATAGAATCCACCGTTGACTCAAAATCTATCATCGGTAAGCTATGAACCCCATCATATGCAGTAGGAGAAAGAAGATAAATCACGGGTGCGTTTTTCCCGGTAACTCACTATCAAATATCGCTTCATTGATCGTTTCATCATCATACGGATCAAAATGCGGCGTAATCAACCAAGTCTTATTCTCATCCAATTTCATAATGCGGCTTTCAATCTGATCGGAAATATGGTGAGCCTCCATGAGGGTCATATCCGGTTCCAATACCAAGTGAAACTCGACAAAATTATGGGTACCATCGGTTCTTGTTTTGAGCCAGTGATATCCATTGACTGATGGATGTTCTGCAATCTTCTCTTCAATCGCTTGAACCAGTTCTGGTTCTAATGCTCGATCAAGCAGTATCAAAATCCCCTCTTTGATAATCTCAAATGCCAAATAGATAATATAGACCCCGATTCCCAATCCAAAAATCGCATCGATAATATCCCATTGGGTAAAATAGACCAATACTAACGAAAGCAGAATCACCCCGTTGCTGATAAGGTCGGTTTGATAGTGCAAGGCATCGGCTTTAATGACAATATTATCGGTCTTTTTGGCAACACCGGTTAGATACTCGACCAACAAAAAAGTTACCGCAATCGAAAAAATCATCACCACTATCGCCGGAGTCAACAGCGTTGTCTGTTCTCCGGTAATAGCTTTATTGACCGCTTCATAGATAATATAAAACCCTGACAACGTAATAATCGTTCCCTCAATCACCGCAGCAATCGCTTGCACCTTTCCTTTACCGTAATGGAAATCATCATCTGCTTTCTCTTCTGATTTTTTGATCGCAAAGAAGTTAAAGATAGAGATAACGGTATCTAAGAGTGAATCAATTGCCGATGCCAAAACCGCTACGGAACCCGAAGCAATACCGATCATAAATTTTACCAATGTAAGTGTCGTTGCAACCGAACTGGCGATTACGGTTGCTCGTTTTTGTGGAGACATATATTTACCTTTTTCTAACCCTGTTTTTGGTCGATAAATCGACCCTACGAATCGACCAACGCGTAGAGTTGGTTCACCGACCTATTTTGCGAAGTGTACCATTTTAAACTTATCCCCCATAATCGTCGGGGCAATCAAGGTCTTTATTCTATCTGCTTCTCGCAAATAGATAGATTGTGTCGTCTGTCTAGCAAACATCTCCAAGAGATCAATCAATCCAAATCGAATCAAAGCCCGTGCCTGCGTCTCGTAATCTACCGTCGTAAATCCGGCCGCTTCAAACGCTTCGATCACATGCCCGAAGTTGACATCATAAGTGATATCTGCCGTTTGGTACGCTTCTGCCAATACCAACGCTTCATCAAATAGCGGCAGCGTCTCATGCTCTCGATAGATACGCACCGAAAAGTCATTACGCACCAACCGCTCACCATAATCAAAACTGACAAAGTCACACTGTTTGATTCCCTTTGCCATCGCCTGAGCAAAATTCTCATATCCTACGGCAACCTCTCCTTTAACTTGACGATGTGTTTTGGCAAACGCTAAAAGCTCTTTATCCGCTTCAATCCAACTGATTTCATGGTTTTCAACAATAGCCATTTCCCCATCTTTGATCAATTCACACGGAAACGCATCAAATATCTCATTGGCAACCACAAAGGCATAATCCACACTAACCTCATCAATATCATTAAAATGGGTGATCTGAATATCTGAACCAAACCGCTCCTCGATATACTTCAACTGAGCCTTCCGAACCTCAGGCTGTCGCTCCACAATCCCAAATCGCAAACTCTGTACCAAAGTCGGATTACAGGTATAGAGCCACTGAATCATATCACAGATCAGATACCCCTGATGCGCCCCAATCTCAATCAACCAACCGTTACGTTTAAAATCGTCTTGCTGAATCAGCTTATAAAAGTGATTGGCAATACTGGCACCAAAAAATCGACTGGTACTGACTGCCGTATAGAAGTCCCCAGCTTTCCCTATCGCTTTGAAGTTCTTGTAGTAGCCCTCTTCTCCGTAGAGCCAATTGTTCATATAGTTGCTAAAGTTCATTTATTCCTTTCATCCCTAAAACATACTTCCATACTTCAAAATTTCGTTCTCAAATCAAAGATTAAGAATTCTGTGACTATGATATCCCGTCGAACTCAGGTTTTAAATCAAATTTAAGTATTTGACATAGTCAAACCTACAGCTTATGATACACCTCTTTGGAGTCATAAATCAACGGTACAATCACTGTCCCGTTCTTATCAATCACACCCCATTGTCCACCCACAATTTGGGTATGTTCTCCACGTTCTTCTTTCTCCTGCCGGCATCCATTGCAGACAATCGCTTTGCCATCCTGAAATGGAAAGGCAAAATCATATTGAGGCGGGATAACCACTTCTAGCTGTTGGTTCATGAAGCCAAACTTTTTCTGTTTGATGGTACGTGCCAATCCCTCTTCAAAGAAGTCGGCTCCGTTGTCGTAGAAAAAGGTTCGTACCACCTTACCATTTCGGGAAACGTAGAATATACCTTTATCGGTATAGAGTGAAGTAAGGTTATCTTCAGAGAAGTCCATCCCGTCTAAATGTCGGGAGTAGATCAGCAAGGTGTCTTCATCAAAAAACTCACCGCAAATACCGTGGTTTTCAAATTCGGGTTCTGGGTTTTGTGGGGTTGGTTTGGCGATATAGGAGCATTCGGCCTTTTGGGGTTCGATTAATTCGCAGCCATTAAGGAAAATTAACGTAAGTAGCGATATCAGAATTCTAGGAATCGATGGCTTTAGCCTCGTTATTTTCGGGACTGAAGTCTCCGGTTCCAAGTAAGCCAAACTATAACGCATCAGCTACCTTTGCATAGAGAGTGAGCAGTTCTAACTGAGCATCATATTTGTAGATCGCCTGATCGAGTTCTCGGACTTTCAAGGTATTGGTCACGATCTCCGTATCGTAATTCGTTCGATCACCGACCAACTCCAGATCCCGTGCCACCTGCTGCATACTCGCATAGTGCTGAGCATCATCTTTGGAGAGTTCGATCTTCCGATCGATGATCTCTAACCGTTTGCGGATCATATCAAACTCATTGGCGATCGCCTTTTTCTGTTCATTGAGCGTGATCTGAGCATTGAGATAGTCAATCTTGGAGGATTGGATATCGTGATAGGAGTTGATATTTAACGGCAGGGTGACTTTAAATCCGTAGGTGTAGTACTTCTCTTTGAGACCTGTTGCAGATCGGGCAAAGAGCGGGTTGATATCGGCATCGACATAAGAGCCGGTCACGGAAAGCTCCGGTAGATATTTTGACCAAGTCATATAATGGTTGTACTGCTTCTCTTGGACACGCAATTCATCCCGTTTGACTTCGAGTTGATTTGCCTCATAGCGTGCCTGATCAATCATACCGAAGTGCGGCAATGCTATCGTATCGGGATCATCATCACTTAGGAGTTTAAAATCATTTTTGAGTTTGGTGATACTCAGTTCCAACTCCAGCTTTGAGGTGATGTCTTGGTTCCGTTTCAACAGAGCTTGATCATAGAGTGTTCGGTTACTGAGTCCTGCTTCATAACTCTCTTTTTGGATCAAGATATCCAATTCATCGTTACGAATGAGAAGGTTTAGCTTATCGAGTTGGAGTTGGGATTTTTTGAGATTGTAGAGTATGGTCAACGCCTGTGTAATCAGTTGCCGTTTTTGCAATTCGATCTCGATCTCATTGGCTTCACCGAGAGCATTGGCGTATTTGATTGTCGCCCAGATACCACCCATCTTGAAAATCGGCTGATCAACCGAGATGACAAACTGGGCAGTATCCATGGTTTCCGAAAATTGTGTGGTATAGTTTTTGGTATACTGTACCACCACCGGACTAATCCATGACTTTTCTAATTGTGAAGTTTGGTTTTGGGTCTGCTCTTTTTGGTAATCGAAGAGCTGATTTCGCTCTCCGGAGAGAACATTGCTCAACTCATCTACACCGAACAGTAAACCGGTAGTCAAACTAGATACTAGCAAGAGCCTTTTCAAAACGTTTAAATCCTTCATCAATTTCTGCTTTGGTAATGGTCAATGCCGGTAAGAAACGCACCGTATTCCGTCCGGCTTTGAGGACAATGAGTCCCTCTGCCATACTTTTTTTGATTATTTTGGCAACCGTGTCATTGTCTTTAGCACGCAAACCTCGCATCAATCCTAAACCGACCTCCTTTTCAAATAGGTTGTTATAGTGATTGGCAATGGCTTTGAGTTTGGTTTCAAAATAGATCAGTGTCTCATGCAACACACCGTTCTCATATAGTTCCTGCAACACTTCCAATACAGCCAATCCAGCCGAAGTACTCAAATAGTTTCCGCCAAACGTACTGCCGTGATCTCCCGGAGCAAAGATATCTTTGTGCTTGGTCATCACCGCACCGATCGGTACACCGCCACCCAGACCTTTTGCCATCGTAACTATATCCGGTTCAATTCCGTAAAGGTTACATGCCAACATCTCTCCGGTTCTATAGATACCGGTCTGTACCTCATCAACAATAAGCAGGATCCCCTGCTCTTTTAAAAAGGCTGCCAATTTTTGTACCGCTTCTGGTTCAAACGGCTGGATACCGCCCTCTCCTTGTACCAACTCGATCATGACCGCTACCGTGACCTCATCGATACTCTCATAAATCTTCTCAATACTCTCTACATAGGCAAATCCATCAGGATAGGGAGAAAAATGGGTCGGATGAAAACTCTCTTGACCGGTTGCTTTGACCGTGGTAATGGTTCGCCCATGGAACGAATGCTCCAAAGTTAATACTTTGTACCGTTTCTTCTCAAATTTGGTCTCTCCATATTTTCGTGCAATCTTAATCGCTCCCTCATTCGCTTCCGCTCCTGAATTGGCGAAAAAGACCGCTCCGTCATAGTTGCTCTGTTTGCAAATCTGCTCTGCCAATTTGGCTTGAGGTTCAATCACCTGTAGATTGGAGATATGAATGATATTTCGGGCTTGATTACAGATCGCTTCCACCAGTTTCGGATGGTTGTGTCCGATCGAGTTGACGGCAATACCTGACGCAAAATCGATATAATCACGTCCCTTTTCATCAAAAAGTGTCGCTCCTTCACCGCGCACAAAGTTGGTATAATCTCGTGCATAAGTAGGAAGGACGTAGGTTTTATCTAACTGTTCTAAATTCATACAACTCTCTTTTTTTCTAAAAATTATAAACTTTTGTGGCTGTCTTCATGAAAGTGATCCCAAGCCAATTTTCCACCACCTAATAGATGGAAATGCAAATGGTGAACCTCTTGTCCACCATCATCTCCGTTATTGGTTACCAACCTGTACCCTGATTTATCAACACCGGTAATTTTGGCTACCTCTTGGATAAATGAAGTCATATTCGCCATAATCTCACCGCTGACCTCTTGAAAGCACTCAACATGCTCTTTGGGGATAATCAAAATATGAATCGGTGCTTTAGGATAGAGATCATGGAAAGCGATAAAATTATCATTCTCCAAGACTTTATTACTGGATATTTCACCTTTAGCAATTTTACAGAAAATACACATCATAACTCCTCGACTAGATTAGACTTTAGACTTCTTGATAAAACTATAAGCGAAATGCTCAAACCAAAGGGAGGATTTGCCGTTGAGTCTATAGTTTTACCAAGAAGTCTACTTGTAGTTTTTAAATTTGGGGAAGATTATAACACAATCAATCCCACTATTAGTATAGTTTCGCTAAAATCCCACAAAATAAACTGTAAACCTGAGTTCGACGGGATATCATAGTCACAG